>NZ_ASSI01000072.1:0-24006 GCF_000466765.1 Burkholderia sp. AU4i
TCTCGCGTGCCTACAACGTCGGTTTGTCCGCGTCGTGGGAGCTCGACCTGTTCGGCCGCGTGCAGAGCCTGAAGGACCAGGCGCTCGCGCAGTACCTGTCGACGTCGTATGCACGGCAGGCGCAGGAAATCTCGCTTGTGTCTTCGGTGGCTGACCAGTACCTGACGCTGTTGTCGACCGATGACCTGTTGCAGGTCACGGAGAACACGCTGAAGTCCGCTCAGGCGCAGTACGACCTGACCAAGCTGCGGTTCGACAACGGCACGGGCTCCGAGCTCGAGTTGCGTCAGGCGCAGACGGTGGTCGAGCAGGCGCTGTCGAACCAGCAGCAGCAGGCGCGTGCACGCGCTCAGGCACTGAACATGCTGGTGCAACTGATCGGCGAGCCGCTGCCGGACGATCTGCCGGCAGGCATGCCGCTCGACGCGCAGAACCTGCTGACGGACGTGCCGGCCGGGTTGCCGTCGGACCTGCTCACGCGTCGTCCGGACGTGATGCAGGCCGAACAGACGCTGCTGGCCGCGAACGCAAACATCGGCGCGGCACGCGCGGCGTTCTTCCCGCGCATCTCGCTGACGGGCGCGTTCGGCACCGGCAGCCCGACGCTGGGCGGCCTGTTCAAGGCCGGCACGGCGGCGTGGTCGTTCGCGCCGCAGATCACGATGCCGATCTTCGAAGGCGGGCAGAACATCGCGAACCTGAACCTCGCGAACGTGCAGAAGCGCATCGAGATCGCGAACTACGAGAAGGCGATCCAGTCGGCATTCCGCGAAGTGGCGGATGGTCTGGCCGCACGCGGCACGTACGACCAGCAGATCGCGGCGCTCGAGCGCAACGAGCACGCGCAGCAGCGACGTTTCGACCTGTCGGACCTGCGTTACAAGAACGGTGTCGACAGCTACCTGTCGGTGCTGACCGCGCAGACGGATCTGTACTCGGCACAGCAGACGCTGATCAACGCACGTCTGGCGCGCTGGACGAATCTGGTCGACCTGTACCGCGCACTGGGCGGCGGGTGGATCCAGCGAGCCGGCGAGACGCCGCGCGCGCCGGATGCGCCGGTCGATTACGACAAGGCGGCCGCTCCGGCGCCTGCGTCGGCAGCGGCGACGAACGGGTAAGTGAAAGGCGGGGCAGGAGCGGGCAACCGCTTCTGCCTGCCGAACCGGCGAGATGCAAAAGCGAAAACGCCACGGATGAAAATCCGTGGCGTTTTCTTTTTTGCGGCCGAATCGTGCGAGACCACGACGATCGGCGTGACGATGACTGCATCGGATGCCGCTGATGCCGATCACGGCAGACACGCGTCCAGGCGCGATCAACCGATCAACCAGGCAGCCTGCACCGCACCGCACCGCATCGCATCGCACCGCACCGCAGGCGGCCACCCCGAGCGCGCGAGGCACCCCGCGTAGCCCGGCCCCGCCAAGCAAAAACGCCACGGCATGCCGTGGCGTTTTCCGTTACCGCTTCGCGCCGTCGTCCGGCTCGTCGTGATCAGTGATGCACGTCGGCCGGGCGGCCGTCGAAGTCGTGTCCGGCGCGGCGGATCTCGCAGCGCGCATCCTTCTCGCCTTTCACGCCGTTGAACACGATGTTCAGGATCACGGCCGATGCCGACGCCAGCAGGATGCCGCTGTGCAGGATCGGGGCGAGCGCGGGCGGCAGCTTCGAGAAGAAGTGCGGCGACACGACCGGCACGAGGCCCATGCCGACGCTCACGGCGACGATGAACAGGTTGTGCGAGTTGTTCACGAAGTCGACCTTCGACAGCACCTTGATGCCGTTCGCGGCCACCATCCCGAACATCACGATGCCCGCACCGCCGAGCACGAACGGCGGCACCGATGCGACCACCTGCGCCATCTTCGGGAACAGGCCGAGCAGCACGAGAATCACGCCGCCCGTCGCACACACGAACCGGCTCTTCACGCCCGTCACGCCGATCAGGCCGACGTTCTGCGAGAACGACGTATGCGGAAACGAGTTGAAGATGCCGCCGATCAGCGTGCCGAGGCCGTCGACGCGCAGGCCGCGCACGAGGCGCTCCTGGTTGACCGGACGATCGACCATGTCGCCGACCGCGAGGAACATGCCGGTCGATTCGATGAACGTGACGAACATCACCGTGACCATCGTCACGATCGACAGCGGGTCGAAGTGCGGCATGCCGAAGTGGAACGGCATCACGATGCCGACCCACGGTGCGTGCGCGACGCCGTCGGTATTCACGCGGCCGATCGCGAACGCGATCGCGAAGCCGGCGACGATGCCGAGCAGCACCGAGATGTTCGCGATGAAGCCGCGGCCGAACTTGTTGATCAGCAGGATCAGCGTCAGCACGAGCAGCGACAGGCCGAGATAGACGGGGCTGCCGTACTCGGGGTTGCCGACGCCGCCGGCCGCCCAGTTGATGCCGACTTCCATCAGCGACAGCCCGATCACCGCGATCACGGTGCCGACCACCACGGGCGGGAAGAACCGCAACAGCTTGCCGATCATCGGCGCGAGCACGATGCCGATGATGCCGGCCGCGATCGTCGAGCCGAAGATGTCGAGAATGCCGAGGCCGGGGTTCGTGCCGATCGCGATCATCGGGCCGACTGCCGCGAACGTGCAGCCCATGATGACGGGCAGGCGAATCCCGAAGATCCACAGGCCCAGCGTCTGGATCAGCGTGGCGATGCCGCACGAAAACAGATCGGCGCTGATCAGGAACGCGATCTGGTCTTTCGGCAGCTTGAGTGCGGCGCCAACGATAAGCGGCACGGCAACAGCGCCGGCGTACATGACGAGGACGTGTTGCAGGCCAAGCGTTACCAGCTTGCCGGTCGGCAGCACCTCATCGCACGGATGGACCGTGTTCGATTGCATCTGTCTCACTCCATGATCTTGTTTTCGGGGTGATACGAAGTTATGCGGAATGAATCCACGCAACAAGAGCACTGGGTACTATTCCGCTCTTTGCTGGTTCGATATGCCATTTCGGCATGAAACAGGGTGTCGATCATCGGGAAACTGCCGCAGGAGTGAGGGTTCCCGGTTTTATAGCCCTTCAAAATAGCGCTGGCCCCCATGTCAAATATCGGCCGCTTTATGGTGTGTATCGGGCGGGGCGCATAGCGGCAAAAAGTGCCTGGGGAAAATCGTGCCGGGTTAACCCGCGAGCGGACGCTTTCGCTGCCAACGTGCAGCCGGGTGTAACCCGGCAGGCCATGGCGATTTCGGCCGCCGCGGCGGCGGCAAAAGACGGGCCGCGCATCGCGATCCCGTTATCATCGACATCCGTTCATTCGAATTCGTCCTCACGTCATGCGCCTGCTCGGAATCGACCTCGGCACCGGCTCCGTCAAACTCGTCACGCTCGATGCCGACGGCGTCGAGCGTGCGGTCGCGAGCGAACCCTATGCGCTGTCGTCGCCGCAGCCCGGCTGGGCAGAGATCGCGCCCGACACGTGGTGGCAGGCGCTGGTGCGCGCGGCCGCGCGGTTGCCGGCCGGCGAGCGTGCGCAGGTGGCGGCGATCGGGTTCTCGGGGCAGATGCACGGCGTCGTGCTGATCGACGCGGCCGGGCAGCCGGTGCGGCCCGCGCTGCTGTGGCCCGACACGCGGGCGGTGCGCGAAGCGGATGAGGCCGGCTGGCCCGTTGCCGGCTGGCCCGTCGCCGGAGTGCCCGTCGCCCCGAACCCCGTCGCGCCGGGGATGGCCGGCCCGCTGTTGCGCTGGCTGGCCGCTCACGAACCCGATGCACTGCGCGCCGCGCGC
The DNA here is from genome assembly GCF_000466765.1 of Burkholderia sp. AU4i. Classification (NCBI taxonomy): domain Bacteria; kingdom Pseudomonadati; phylum Pseudomonadota; class Betaproteobacteria; order Burkholderiales; family Burkholderiaceae; genus Burkholderia; species Burkholderia sp. AU4i. The sequence continues at coordinate 3,766 of NZ_ASSI01000072.1, forward strand.
TGGGCCGTGCAGCCGAAGGACTGGTTGCGCATCGCGCTGGGCGGCGACGTGGCGGCCGATCCGAGCGACGCGTGCGCGACCGCGCTCGCGACGCCCGACGGCGCATGGGATCTCGCATTGATCGACGCACTCGGCCTGCCGGCCGACCGGTTCGCATCGGTGCAGCCGTCGACCGCGCGCTGCGGCACGCTCGGCGCACCGGCGGCGACGGCACTCGGGCTGCCCGCCGGCGTGCCGCTGGCGACGGGCGCGGCCGACACCGCATGCGCGGCCCTCGGCAGCGGGCTCGCCGCCGCCGGCGATGCGCTGCTGACGACGGGCAGCGGCGGCCAGATCGTCGTGCTCGCGGATGTGCTGCCGCCCGCGCGACGCGGGCTGCATCGCTATCGCGCGGCGGCCGGCGGCGGTTATTACACGATGGCCGCGATGCAGAACGTCGGGCTCGCGCTCGAAGCCGTGCGGGGCTGGCTCGGCTACGCGCAGTGGGCCGATGCGTACGACGATGCGTTCGCGCAGGCTGCGTCGGAACGCCTGTGCTTCCTGCCTTACCTGACGGGGGAACGTTCGCCGTGGATGAACCCCGACGCGCGCGGCGGCTGGCTCGGCCTCGGGCTCGGCGACACGCGCGGCGCGATGATGCGCGCCGCGTTCGAAGGCGTCGCGTTCGCGTTGCGCGCCGGGCTCGATGCGATCCGCGACACCGACCGCGGCGACCCGGTGACGACGCTGCGTCTCGCGGGCGGCGGCTCGGTCGATCCGCGCTGGCGCCAGCTGCTTGCCGACTCGCTGGGCGCGTCGCTTCACGCGATCGACTGCCCGAACGCCGCGACGCGCGGCGCCGCGCTGCTGGCGGGAGTCGCGATCGGGCACTGGCGGGAAGACGCGCTGCACGCGCTGGCGCCGGCCGCGTCGCCGGTTGCCGAGCCGCGCGACGATCGCTCGCTGGCCGCGCGCCACGCGCGCTTCATCGACCTGTACGCCCGGACGGATGCATGGTTCACGACGGGCGCTTAAAATCGGGCACTTGTTCTTTTGCGTCAGCGATGACGCATCGTGGCAAGCCGGCGGCCGTTTCCCGCACGCGATGCGCGGCGGAACCGGCCATCATGGCGAGCACGAGATTCTTTCGCCGTGCCGCGCGCGACGCCGCGCGGCACGGTTTCGACAGCTTTGCATGGAACCCGGTGCGAAGCATTGGGCCGGCGTCGGTGCTGGCGCACTCACGCCGGTCGACATGAGCGCCGACGCGCGAACCCGGGCCGACCTCACACACAGACAGGAGTCACACGATGAAGACGAAAGCCGCGATTGCATGGAAGGCGGGCGCACCGCTGACGATCGAGGAAGTCGATCTCGAAGGGCCGCGCGCAGGCGAAGTGCTGATCGAGGTGAAGGCGACGGGCATCTGCCACACCGACTACTACACGCTGTCGGGCGCCGATCCGGAAGGGATCTTCCCGGCGATCCTCGGCCATGAAGGCGCGGGCGTCGTGGTCGACGTCGGCCCCGGCGTCGGCACCGTGAGGAAGGGCGACCACGTGATTCCGCTCTACACGCCCGAATGCCGCGAGTGCAAGTTCTGCCTGTCGCGCAAGACCAACCTGTGCCAGAAGATCCGCGCGACGCAGGGCAAGGGCCTGATGCCCGACGCGACGTCGCGCTTCTCGCTCGACGGCAAGCCGCTGTTCCACTACATGGGGACGTCGACGTTCTCGAACTACATCGTCGTGCCGGAAATCGCGGTCGCGAAGGTGCGCGAGGACGCGCCGTTCGACAAGATCTGCTACATCGGCTGCGGCGTGACGACGGGCGTCGGCGCGGTCGTGTACTCGGCGAAGGTCGAGGCCGGCGCGAACGTCGTCGTGTTCGGCCTCGGCGGGATCGGCCTGAACGTGATCCAGGGCGCGAAGATGGTCGGCGCGGACAAGATCATCGGCGTCGACATCAACCCGAAGCGCGTCGAGCTCGCGAAGAAGTTCGGGATGACGCACTTCATCAACCCGAACGAGGTCGAGAACGTGGTCGACCACATCGTGCAGCTGACCGACGGCGGCGCGGATTACTCGTTCGAATGCGTCGGCAACGTGAAGCTGATGCGCCAGGCGCTCGAGTGCACGCACAAGGGCTGGGGCCAGTCGTTCATCATCGGCGTGGCGGCAGCGGGCGAGGAAATCAGCACGCGTCCGTTCCAGCTGGTGACGGGCCGCGAGTGGAAGGGCTCGGCGTTCGGCGGCGCGCGCGGCCGCACCGACGTGCCGAAGATCGTCGACTGGTACATGGAAGGCAAGATCAACATCGACGACCTGATCACGCATACGCTGCCGCTCGAGCGGATCAACGAAGGCTTCGACCTGATGAAGGCCGGCGAGTCGATCCGTTCGGTCGTGCTGTACTGACCGGGAGCGCACCGCGATGCTCGAACTCGTTTCCTCGCATGCGTGCCACGGCGGCGAGCAGCGTTTCTACCGTCACGATTCGGCGGCCATCGGCCTGCCGATGAAATTCTCGGTGTACCTGCCGCCGCAGGCCGCGCACGGCCGCGTGCCGGCGCTGTTCTATCTCGCGGGGCTCACGTGCACCGACGAGACGTTCGCGATCAAGGCCGGCGCGCAGCAATACGCGGCGCAGCACGGCATCGCGCTCGTGATGCCGGACACGAGCCCGCGCGGCGCGGGCGTGCCGGGCGAGACCGACGCGTGGGACTTCGGCGTCGGCGCGGGCTTCTATGTCGACGCGACCGAAGCGCCGTGGTCCGCGCATTACCGGATGGAGTCGTACGTGACGGGCGAGCTGCGCGAACTCGTCACGGCCGAACTGCCGATCGACGGCGCGCGGCTCGGGATCTTCGGTCACTCGATGGGCGGGCACGGCGCGCTGACGCTTGCGCTGCGTCATCCCGGGCTGTACCGGTCGGTATCGGCGTTCGCGCCGATCGCCGCGCCGACACGCTGCCCGTGGGGCGAGAAGGCGTTCTCGGGCTACCTCGGCGCCGATCGCGACGCCTGGAAGGCACACGACGCGAGCGAACTCGTCGCGCGCGCCGATGCGCCGAAGTTCGCGGACGGCATCCTCGTCGATCAGGGCCTCGCGGATCAGTTCCTCGCGAACCAGCTCAACCCCGACGTGTTCGAGGCCGCGTGCGCGAAGGCCGGCCAGCCGCTGACGCTGCGCCGCCATCCGGGCTACGACCACGGGTACTACTTCATCTCGACGTTCATCGCCGATCACATCGCGCATCACGCGCGCGTGCTCGCGCGATGAGCGGGAAGGGGCGCACATAACGCACACGGCGCGCCGCGCGATCGCGGGCGCATAAAAAACGCCGGCGTTGCCCTCGGGCACGCCGGCGTTTTTTATTTTCGTCGGGCGGCGATCCGTCGGGCGGCGATCCGTCGGGCGGCGATCCGTCGGGCGGCGATCCGTCGGGCGGCGATCCGCCAGGCGTCGTCCCGCCTCGCGTCGATCAGTGGCGCCGCAACAGGCTTGCGCCGTACACGAGCGCCGACAGCGCGGTGATCCAGAAACTCGTCGGCCAGTCGGTGTGATACGCGAGCAAGATGCCGAGCCATGCCTCGAACAACGCAAACAGCGCGGCGAGCAGCACGCCGGTCGACAGCCGCGTCGTCACGTTCTGCGCGGCGGCAGCCGGCCCGACCAGCAGCGTGAACACCAGCAGCACGCCGACGATCTGCGTGGCCGCGGCCACGGCGAGCGCGCACACCGCGAGGAACAGCATCGACACCGTGCGCAGCGACACGCCCTTGGCTTCGGCCAGTTCGGGCTGCAGCGACGCGAACAGCAGCGGCCGCGCGATCAGCGCGAGCGCGAGCAGGCTCACGGCGCCGATGCCGGCGAGCACCGCGAGCGTGTCGTGGCTCACCGCGAGCACGTTGCCGAACAGCAGCGCGGTGACCTGCGTCGCGAACGACGTGTAGAAATGCAGGAACAGCAGGCCGAAACCCAGCGCACCCGACAGGATCACGCCGATCGCGACGTCGCGGCCCGCGAGCTTTTCGCCGAGCGCGCCCATCCCGATCCCGGCCGCGAGCGTGAAACCGACCATCCCCCAGATCGGCGAGATGCCGAGCAGCACCGCGCCCGTCGCGCCGGTGAAGCCGACGTGCGACAGCGCATGGCCGGCGAAGGTCTGCCCGCGCAGCACCAGGAAGTAGCCGACGATGCCCGCGAGCACCGCGACGATCCCCGACGCCGCGAAGGCGTTGATCATGAAGTCGTATTCAAACATCGTGCGAGTGCCCGGGATGAGCGTGTCCGTGGTGGTGATGGCCGTGGCCGCCGCCACCGCCGTGCGAGTGGCCGTCGTCGTCCTCGTGTTCGTGGTCGTGCTTCTCGATCTCGACGTCGCCCGACATCACGAAGATCTTGCCGTTCACGCGCATCACGTCGATCGGCGATCCGTAGAGCCGCGACAGCACGGGCTTCGTGATCACCTCGTCGACGGTGCCGAGCGCCGCGACGCCGTTGCCGAGATACAGCACACGGTCGAGCGCGTTCAGCAACGGATTCAGTTCGTGCGCGGAGAACAGCACGGTGATGCCGAGCTCGCGCTGCACGTTGCGCACGAGCTCGACGACGCCGCGCTGGTGGTTCGGGTCGAGGCTGATCAGCGGCTCGTCGAGCAGCAGCAGCTTCGGGCTGCCGAGCAGGCATTGCGCGAGCAGCAGGCGCTGCCGCTCGCCGCCGGACAGTTCCGACAGCGGCCGGCGGGCAAGCGCCGGGCCGCCGACGAGATCGAGCACGCGGTCGACGTCGCGGCGCGTCGCCGCGTTCGTGTGCGGCAGCCCCCAGCGGTGGCCGTCGGCGGCCATCGCGACGAAGTCGTAGCCGCGCATCCGGCGGTTCGCGAGGCCGCTGCGAATCTGCGGCATGTAGCCGATCGACGGGTTGCCGCGTACGACCGGCACGCCGCCGACGGACAGCGTGCCGGCCGACACGGGCACGAGGCCGAGCACCGCGCGCATCAGCGTCGTCTTGCCCGCGCCGTTCGGCCCGAGTACGCCGACGAATTCGCCGGGTTCGATCGCGAAGCTGACGTCGCGCAGGATCGTGCGTCCGCCCAGTTCGAGCGTGACGCGATCGACGGCGAGTGCGTGGGGAGTGGCGGTCATGGCGTTACGGTCGTTTATTTCTTGCCGGCGGCAAGCGCGGCCGAGAGCGCGTCGAGCTGGCCGGCCATCCATTGCTGGAAAGTCTTGCCGGCCGGCTGCGTCTCGGTGACGCTGACGGTCGGTACGCCGCCGTCGCGTGCGATCTTCAGCATGCGCTTGGTCATCGGTTCTTCGGCCTGGCTGTTGTAGATCAGCGCGCGTACCTGCTTCTTGCGCAGGTCGTTCTCGAACGCGGCGACGTCCTGCGCGCTGGCTTCGGTGTCGTTCATCGTCGCGAGCTGGAAGCGCTGGTTGCGCATGTCGAGGCCGATCGCGTCGGACAGGTAGCCGAACACCGGCTCGGTGGCCGTCACCGGCACGCCCTTGTACTGCGCGCGCAGCGCGGCGACCTTGTCGTCGACGGGCTTCAGCGACGCGACGAACTTCTGCAGGTTCGCATCGTATTCGGCCTTGTTCGCGGGATCGGCGCGGCCGAGTTCGGCCGCGATCGCGCGTGCGGCGGCCGGCATCGTCGCCGGGTCGTACCACAGGTGCGGATTGTCGCCGGCCTTCTTGCCGACCAGGTCGGCGACGACGATCGTCGCGCGCTTCGCCTGCTTCGACGCGCCGAGCAGCTTGCTCATCCACGGATCGTAGTTGGCGCCGTTGTAGATCACGACCTGCGCGTGCTGGAGCGCGCGGGCCGTCTTCGGGCTCGCTTCGAACAGGTGCGGATCCTGGTCGGGATTGCTGAGGATGCTCGTCACCGCGACATGGCTGCCGCCGATCTGCGACGCGACGTCGCCGTAGAAGTTCTCGGCGGCGACGACGTTGACGGTCGCGGCCTGCGCGAACGCGGGCGCCACGAGCGACAGCGCGGCGGCCGTGGAGACGGCGGCGGCGAGCCAGCGGGCAGGCGTCAGGGCGCGCCGCGGCGCGCGCTTCAGGGCAATGGGCATGGAACTCCTCGTTGGAAGGGGGCGGCGCGTGTGCCGCCCGATACGCGTCAGCGTTGCGCGGGCTTGCGCTTGCAGTGTCCGCACAGGCCGCTCAGCTCGACGACCTGATGGTGGACTTCGAAACCGTGCGCGGGCTCGCTCGCGGACAACTGCTTCGCGAGGTCGCCGCCGGGAATCTCGACGGTGTCGCCGCACGAATCGCAGATCAGGAACTGGCCTTCGTGCGGGACGCCGATCTCGCAGCACGCGAAGAACGCGTTCTTCGATTCGATCCGGTGGATGAAGCCGTGCTCGACGAGGAAATCCAGCGCGCGGTAGACGGTCGTGGGCGGCACGCGGCCGCGCTGCGGCTCGAGCTCGGCGAGCAGGTCGTACGCGCCGATCGGGCGCTGCGCGGCGAGCACGCGTTCGTAGACCTGGCGGCGCAGCGGCGTCCACGCGAGCCCGTGCTCGGCGGCGAATGCGTCGGCCCGGGACAGCCGGGCGTCAATGGACGATGAGGTAGCCATGGCGTGAAGCTGGGCGTGAAACAAAGTATGGCGATGATATAACGTATCGCCGCGCCGTGCAGCGCGAATTCCCCTTTTCGTTCTCGCTCCGTCTCCTTCATCGCCGATGCGACCGCGCCGCACCGCGCGCGCCGCGCCTTGCCGGGCGCGCGTGGCGGGCCGCCGCGGTGCGCCGTCGTGCCGCAGCGCATCATAGAAAGCCGTCGTGTTGCCTTGACAGCGCGAATCGCGTATCCGATCATTCGATCAACAACAGAGCAATTGATCGGTTGGCGAGCGTTAGTTCATATCGCGGCCGTCGTAACGCAGAACGAACCGGAGACAGCCAGTGAGACTGGAAGACAAGGTTGCGATCCTGACGGGCGCCGCAAGCGGCATCGGCGAGGCGGTCGCGCAACGCTATCTGGACGAGGGCGCGCGCTGCGTACTCGTCGACCTGAAGCCTGCCAGCGGCTCGCTCGCGCGGCTCATCGAGGGGAACCCCGGCCGCGCGGTGGCCGTCACCGCGGACGTCACGCGCCGCGACGACATCGAGCGGATCGTCGCCACGGCGGTCGAGCGCTTCGGTGGCATCGACATCCTGTTCAACAACGCGGCGCTGTTCGACATGCGCCCGATCCTCGACGAATCGTGGGACGTGTTCGACCGGCTGTTCGCGGTCAACGTGAAAGGGCTGTTCTTCCTGATGCAGGCCGTCGCGCAGCGGATGGTCGAGCAGGGGCGCGGCGGCAAGATCGTCAACATGTCGTCGCAGGCCGGGCGCCGCGGCGAGGCGCTCGTTTCGCACTACTGCGCGACCAAGGCCGCGGTGATCAGCTACACGCAGTCGGCCGCGCTCGCGCTCGCGCCGCACCGGATCAACGTGAACGGTATCGCGCCCGGCGTCGTCGACACGCCGATGTGGGAGCAGGTCGATGCGCTGTTCGCGCGCTACGAGAACCGGCCGCTCGGCGAGAAGAAGCGGCTCGTGGGCGAAGCCGTGCCGCTCGGCCGCATGGGCGTGCCGGGCGACCTGACGGGCGCCGCGCTGTTCCTCGCGTCGTCCGACGCCGATTACGTCACCGCCCAGACGCTGAACGTCGACGGCGGCAACTGGATGAGCTGACTTGACGCCGCTCGCACGCGTCACCTGCCGGCCGGCCTGCGACAGGGCGGCCGCGCCGCTCACCGCGGCCGCCGTCGAACGAGGAGGGCACGCCTGATGGCAGAGATCGTCGTCGCCGGTGAACTGCTGGCCGAATTCGTCGCCGCCGAGCGCGGCCAGGGTTTCGATTCGCCGGGCCTGTTCGCCGGGCCGTTCCCGAGCGGCGCACCGGCGATCTTCGCCGACCAGGCCGCACGGCTCGGCGCGCGCGTCGCGTATGCGGGCTGCGTCGGCCGCGATGCGTTCGGCGATGCGATCGTCGCGCGGCTCGAGCGCGACGGTGTCGACGTCGCGCGCATCCGCCGCGTCGCGCGTCCGACCGGCACCGCGTTCGTCGCGTATCGCGACGACGGCTCGCGCAGCTTCGTCTACAGTCTGTCCACCAGTGCGGCCGCGTGCGTCGAGGCGTCCGATGTCGATACCGCGATGTTCGACGGCTGCCGCTATTTCCACGTGATGGGCTCGTCGCTGACGAGCGAATCGGCGATCGCGGCCGTGCAGCGCGGCGTGATCGAGGCCGCACGCGCCGGCGCGAAGGTGTCGTTCGATCCGAACGTGCGTCCCGAGATGCTGAGTTTTCGACCGATGCGCGCGGCGCTCGAGACGATGCTCGCCGCGTGCCACCTGTTCATGCCGAGCGAGGCCGATTTGCCGTTCTTCTGCGGGCCGCAGCCGGCCGAGCGTGCGATCGCGGGCCTGCTCGCGACCCATCCGCTGCTCGAGCGTGTCGTGCTGAAACGCGGCGCGCACGGCAGCGTTGCATTCGACCGCGCCAACCGCGTCGAAGCACCGGCCTTTCAGGTCGACGAAATCGACCCGACCGGCGCCGGCGACTGCTTCGGCGGCACGCTCGTGGCGAGCTTCGTCGCGGGCGTGCCGATCGATGCCGCATTGCGCCGCGCGAACGCGGCCGGCGCGATCGCGGTTACGCGGCGCGGCCCGATGGAAGGCAACAGCGGCGCGGCCGAGATCGACCGCTTCCTGACCGAACGAGGTATCGCATGTCCGGCTTGACGACCTTCGCCGAACGCCCGCGCACCGCCCATGCGGACGCAGTGCTGCGGATGATCTTCGATGCGAACCGCGCGGACGCGCAGCGCGGCATCTATTCGATCTGCAGTGCGCACCGGCTCGTGCTGGAGGCTGCGTGCGAAGCGGCGCGCGCGGATGGCTCGCCGCTCCTGATCGAGGCGACCTGCAACCAGGTGAACCATCTCGGCGGCTACACGGGCATGACGCCCGCCGATTTCCGCCGCGACGTCGACGCGATCGCCCGTCGTTGCGGGCTGGCGCCGTCGGCGCTCGTGCTCGGCGGCGACCATCTTGGGCCGAACCCGTGGCGGCACCGCCGCGCGGCCGATGCGATGCGCGAGGCGGGCGCGATGGTCGCCGCCTATGTGGAAGCCGGCTTCGAAAAGATCCATCTCGATGCGAGCATGGCGTGCGCGGACGATCCGGTGCGGCTCGACGATCGCACGATCGCCGCGCGCGCGGCCGAACTGTGCCGCGTGGCGGAAGACGCAGCGGCGCGCACCGGCATCGCGCCCGTCTACGTGATCGGCACCGAGGTGCCGACACCGGGCGGTGAAGTCAGCGGCAACAACGGCCACGGCGGCGATGCGGCGATCGCGCAGATCGCGGTCACGCGCAGCGACAGCATCGCGGCGACGCTCGATGCGCACCGCGCCGCGTTCGCGGCGGCCGGGCTCGACGACGCGTGGGCACGCGTCGTCGCGATCGTCGCGCAGCCGGGCGTCGACTTCGACGATCGCCACGTGCTCGACTACGACAGCGCGAAGGCCGCGGCGCTCGGCGCGAGTATCCTGCAGACACCGCGCCTCGTGTTCGAGGCGCATTCGACCGATTACCAGACCGAGGGTGCCCTCGCCGCGCTCGTGCGGGACCACTTCGCGGTGCTGAAGGTCGGCCCCGCACTGACGTTCGCGCTGCGCGAGGCGTTGTTCGCGCTGACCTTCATCGAGGACGCGCTGACCGGCGACGCCGGGCAGCGCTCGCGGTTGCGCGACGTGGTCGACGCCGCGATGCGCGCGCAGCCCGAGCACTGGGCGCCGTACTACCGCGGCGACGAAACCGAGCAGCGGCTCGCGCGCCAGTTCAGCTACAGCGACCGGATTCGCTACTACTGGCTGCAGCCGGCCGTCGCGGCCGCGGTCGAGCAACTGTTCGACAACCTCGCGCGGCAGCCGGTGCCGGAGACGCTCGTCGCGCAGTGGCTGCCGGATGTCTACGCGGCGTGCCGCACGGGCGGGCTCGCGAAGGAGCCGCGCGCGTGGGTGCGCCACCGGATACGCGACGTGATCGCGCACTATGCGCGCGCGTGCGGAATGCAGCGGCCGACGTGACGGGCCGCGAAGGAAACGCAGACCCTAACAAACACAGGAGACATGCCATGCAACGAAAGATGCTCGACGCCGCCGCACGCTGCTTCGCCGGAGCCGCGCTCGCGACGGCGGCCTGCGCCGCGTCCGCCGGCACGCTGACGATCGCGACGCTGAACAATCCCGACATGATCGAGCTGAAGAAGCTGTCGCCGGCGTTCGAGAAGGCGAACCCGGACATCAAGCTGAACTGGGTGATCCTCGAGGAAAACGTGCTGCGCCAGCGCGCGACGACCGACATCACGACCGGCAGCGGCCAGTTCGACGTGATGGCGATCGGCACCTACGAGACGCCGCAGTGGGGCAAGCGCGGCTGGCTCGCGCCGATCACGGGCCTGCCTGCCGACTACGACCTGAACGACATCGTGAAGACCGCGCGCGACAGCCTGTCGTACAACGGCCAGCTGTACGCGCTGCCGTTCTACGTCGAAAGCTCGATGACGTTCTACCGCAAGGACCTGTTCGCGGCGAAGGGGCTGAAGATGCCCGACCAGCCGACCTACGACCAGATCGCCGAATTCGCGGACAAGCTCACCGACAAGGCGAAGGGGACCTACGGGATCTGCCTGCGCGGCAAGGCCGGGTGGGGCGAGAACATGGCGTACGTGTCGACGGTCGTGAACACGTTCGGCGGGCGCTGGTTCGACGAGAACTGGAATGCGCAGCTGACGTCGCCCGAATGGAAGAAGGCGATCACGTTCTACGTGAACCTGCTGAAGAAGGACGGCCCGCCGGGAGCGAGCTCGAACGGCTTCAACGAGAACCTGACGCTCACCGCATCGGGCAAGTGCGCGATGTGGATCGACGCGACGGTCGCGGCCGGGATGCTCTACAACAAGCAGCAGTCGCAGGTGGCCGACAGGATCGGCTTCGCGGCCGCGCCGGTCGCCGCCACGCCGAAGGGCTCGCACTGGCTGTGGGCGTGGGCGCTGGCGGTGCCGAAGACGTCGAAGCAGCAGGACGCCGCGCGCAAGTTCATCGCATGGGCGACGTCGAAGCAGTACATCGAGATGGTCGGCAAGGACGAAGGCTGGGCGTCGGTGCCGCCGGGCACGCGCACGTCGACGTATCAGCGCCCCGAGTACAAGGCCGCCGCGCCGTTCTCGGACTTCGTGCTGAAGGCGATCGAGACGGCCGACCCGAACGATCCGTCGCTGAAGAAGGTGCCGTACACGGGCGTGCAGTACGTCGGGATTCCTGAATTCCAGTCGTTCGGCACGGTGGTCGGCCAGTCGATCGCCGGTGCGGTCGCGGGCCAGATGACGGTCGACCAGGCGCTCGCCGCCGGTCAGGCCGCCGCGGACCGCGCGGTGCGGCAGGCCGGCTACAAGAAGTAACGCGCCGGCAGTCACGCGGCCCGCGGGGTGCGCCGTTGCGCATGCCGCGGGCCGGCGAAGCCGAAAGGCGGGCGGGCCGTTCGCGCCCGCGCATCAACCGGAGGAACGCCGATCATGCGTCATTTACGTCTTCCCCTGAGCCATGCTCATGCGCCGTCGGTCGGCGACGCGTCGTCGCCGCCCGGCGCGCCGCGCCGCGCGCGCGGCGGCGCGAGCTGGCTCGTCTCGCCTTCCGTCGCGGTGCTGCTGCTGTGGATGTCAATCCCGCTCGCGATGACGATCTGGTATTCGTTCTCGCGCTACAACCTGCTGAATCCGGACGTGAAAGGTTTCGCCGGGCTCGACAACTACCGCTTCCTCGCGACCGATCCGTCGTTCCTGCCCGCGATCTGGCACACGCTCGTGCTGATCGGCGCGGTGCTCGCGATCACGGTGGTCGGCGGCGTGCTGATGGCCGTGCTGTTCGACCGCAAGTTCTACGGGCAGGGCGTCGCGCGCCTGTTCGCGATCGCGCCGTTCTTCGTGATGCCGACGGTGTCCGCGCTGATCTGGAAGAACATGATCCTGCACCCGGTGTACGGGCTCGTCGCGAACGCGATGCGTGCGCTCGGGATGACGCCGATCGACTGGTTCGCCGACTACCCGCTCACCGCGGTGATCATCATCGTCGCGTGGCAGTGGCTGCCGTTCGCGTTCCTGATCCTGTTCACCGCGATCCAGTCGCTCGACCAGGAGCAGAAGGAAGCCGCGCGCATCGACGGCGCGGGCCCGATCGCGATGTTCTTCTACATCACGCTGCCGCACCTGAAGCGCGCGATCGCCGTGGTCGTGATGATGGAGACGATCTTCCTGCTGTCGATCTTCGCGGAGATCTACACGACGACCGGCGGCGGCCCCGGCGACGCGACGACCAACCTGTCGTACCTGATCTACGCGCTCGGCCTGCAGCAGTTCGACGTCGGCCTCGCGTCCGCGGGCGGGATCATCGCCGTCGTGGTCGCGAACGTCGTGTCGTTCTTCCTGGTGCGGATGCTCGCGCGCAACCTGAAGGGGGAGTACGAGAAATGAGCGACCTGACCTTCGAAGGCCGGCGCGTGCCGGCCGTGTTCGACCTCGTGCGGCGTGCGCTGCCCGGCACGCTCGCGTGGCTGATCGCGCTCCTGCTGTTCTTCCCGATCTTCTGGATGGCGATCACCGCGTTCAAGACCGAGCAGCAGGCGTATGCGTCGACGCTGTTCTTCGTGCCGACGCTCGACAGCTTCCGCGAGGTATTCGCGCGCAGCAACTACTTTTCGTTCGCGTGGAATTCGGTGCTGATCTCGGCCGGCGTCACGGTGATCTCGCTGCTGTTCGCGGTGCCGGCCGCGTACGCGATGGCGTTCTTCCCGAACCACCGCACGCAGAAGGTGCTGTTGTGGATGCTGTCGACGAAGATGATGCCGTCGGTCGGCGTGCTCGTGCCGATCTACCTGCTGTGGAAAAACGCGGGGCTGCTCGATACCGTGTCGGGCCTCGTGATCGTCTACACGCTGATCAACCTGCCGATCGCGGTGTGGATGACCTTCACGTACTTCAACGAGATCCCGAAGGACATCCTCGAAGCCGGGCGCATCGACGGCGCGTCGACGTGGCAGGAGATCGTCTACCTGCTGATGCCGATGGCGCTGCCGGGGCTCGCGTCCACCGCGCTGCTGCTCGTGATCCTGTCGTGGAACGAAGCGTTCTGGAGCATCAACCTGTCGAGCTCGAACGCCGCGCCGCTCACCGTGTTCATCGCGTCGTACTCGAGCCCCGAAGGGCTGTTCTGGGCGAAGCTGTCCGCCGCGTCGCTGCTGGCGGTCGCGCCGATCCTGATCGTCGGCTGGCTGTCGCAGAAGCAGCTCGTGCGCGGGCTCACGTTCGGAGCCGTCAAATGACCGCGAACGTCCTGATCTGCGATTGCGACGGTGTACTGATCGACAGCGAGGCCGTGGCGGCCGACGTGATCGTGCGCGAGCTCGACGCGCGCTGGCCGGGCGTCGATGCGCGGCCCGCCGTGATGCCGTTGCTCGGGCTGCGCATCGAGCGCGTGCTGGCCGGCGCGGGCGACGCCGTCGGGCGCACGCTGTCGGCCGGCGATGTCGACGCGATCCGCCGCGCGGTCGAGGCGGCGGCCGTCAACGCACCGATGGTCGACGGCATCGATGCGGCGCTGGACGCGATTCAGTTGACGACGGCCTGCGCGAGCAACAGCTACCGCGCGTACGTCGAGGCAGCACTGGCGCGCACGGGCCTCGCGCGCTTCTTCGGCGACCGGCTGTTCTGCGCGGATGCCGTCGCACGGCCGAAGCCCGCGCCGGACGTGTATCTCGCGGCCGCGCATACGCTCGGCGTCGTGCCTGCCCAGTGCCTCGTGGTCGAGGACAGCGCGACCGGCATCACCGCGGCCGCCGCGGCCGGCATGACCGTGCTCGGCTTCGTCGGCGGCGGGCATGCGTCGGCCGCGCAGATCGACGCGCTGCGCGGGATCGGCGCGCGCCACGTATTCGACGACATGCACGAACTGCCCGGCTACGTCGCGCGCTGGCAGGCGACCGGCGCGGTGCTGCCGAACTAGCAACCACGGACGATTGCGCGCCGCGTTCGACGCGGCGCGTCTCGCATCACGAACGAACGGAGACAGATCATGGCAAGCGTGCTCCTGCGCAACATCGCGAAGCGCTACGACGAAACCGAAGTGCTGCGCAACGTGAACCTCGACATCGCCGACGGCGAATTCGTCGTGTTCGTCGGCCCGAGCGGCTGCGGAAAATCCACGCTGATGCGGATGATCGCGGGCCTCGAGGACATCTCGAGCGGCGACCTGCTGATCGACGGCGCGAAGGTCAACGACGTGCCGAGCGCGAAGCGCGGCATCGCGATGGTGTTCCAGTCGTATGCGCTGTACCCGCACATGACGCTGTACGACAACATGGCGTTCGGCCTGAAGCTCGCGGGCGCGAAGAAGCCCGAGATCGACCAGGCGGTCAAGAACGCCGCGAAGATCCTGCACATCGACCATCTGCTCGACCGCAAGCCGAAGCAGCTGTCGGGCGGCCAGCGGCAGCGTGTCGCGATCGGCCGCGCGATCACGCGCAAGCCGAAGGTGTTCCTGTTCGACGAACCGCTGTCGAACCTCGACGCGGCGCTGCGCGTGAAGATGCGGCTGGAGTTCGCGCGGCTGCACGACGAGCTGAAGACGACGATGATCTACGTGACGCACGACCAGGTCGAGGCGATGACGCTTGCGGACAAGATCGTCGTGCTGTCGGGCGGCGCGGTGCAGCAGGTCGGCACGCCGAACGAGCTTTACCACGCGCCGGCGAACCAGTTCGTCGCGGGCTTCATCGGTTCGCCGAAGATGAACTTCCTGACGGGCACCGTCGATTCGGTCGATGCCGGCGGCGTGCTCGTGCGCTTCGACAGCGGCGAGACGCAGCGTGTCGCGGTCGAGGCGGCGGGGCTGCAGCGCGGCGCGGCGGTGACGGTCGGCGTGCGGCCCGAGCACCTGAAGGTCGAAGCGGCGGCCACCGGCGTGGCCGTGCGGACGATGGCCGTGGAATCGCTCGGCGACGCCGCATACCTGTATGCGGAGTCGGCCGTCGCGCCGGACGGGCTGATCGCGCGGATTCCGCCGCTCGACACCTACCGCACCGGCGAGGCGCTCCACGTGCACGCGCAGGCCGAGCACTGCCACCTGTTCGACGAACACGGCCAGGCGTTCCGCCGGCTGAGCGTGCACGCGAAGGCCGCATGACGGCCGGCCGCGGTCACAGCGGCAGGTGCGCGGCCATGTAATCGACGAACGCACGCAGCTTAGGCGTCGGGTGGCGGCCCGACGGCCACAGCACGTAGACCGGCGTGCAGCTCGCGACGTGTTCGTCGAGCACCGCGCGCAGCGTGCCGTCCGCGAGCGCCTCGCGCACGAAGAAGATGGGCAGGCACGCGATGCCGAGCCCGCGCAGCGCGAAGCACAGGCGCGCTTCCGCACTGTTGCTGACCATCGCGACCGGCACTTCGGGCGGCGTGCCCGCGCGCGGCACGCGCAGCGGCCAGGTCTCGAGCTTGCCGCTGGTCGGGAAACGGTAGTGCAGGCAGCGGTGCTGCGCGAGATCGGCCGGCGTGCGCGGCGTGCCGTGCCGGTCGAGATAACCGGGGGACGCGACGAGGTGCTGGCGGAAGTGGCCGAGCAGCCGCGACGACAGCCGGGAATCCGAGGGCTGGCCGGTGCGCAGCACCGCGTCGAACCCTTCGTCGACGACGTCGACGAGCCGGTCGCTGAAATCGATGTCGAGCTCGATCTCCGGATACGCGGCCATGAAATCGGCGAGCACCGGCAGCAGCAGCGTGCCGATCGTCGGCAGGCTCACGCGCAAGCGCCCGCGTGGCGCTTCGGCACTGTGCGTCAGTTCCTGCTCGGCCGCGTCGAGCTCGGCGATCACGCGCCGGCACCGTTCGAGAAAGCGCGTGCCTTCGGCGGTCAACGTGATGCTGCGCGTGCTGCGGTGAAAGAGCCGCACCTTCAGCCGCGCCTCGAGCCGCGCGATGCGTTTGCCGATCGCCGAAGCCGATAGCCCGAGCGCACGTCCGGCCGCGACGAAACTGCGCGTTTCCGCGACCTGAACGAACACGACGAAGCCGCCGAGGTTTTCCATGCGAGTTCCCGATTGCGGACGCCAGTGTCCGGATTGTCCGGAACTCTACCCCGGTTTTTCTTCTTGCGTCGGCTCCCTACGATGAGCGCTCGTTCATTGTCGAGAGGTCACGTCATGTCATCCCTGCCTGTCACCGCCTTGCGCGTGGAACCGGACGCCGCGCTGCGCCACCGGCTCGACGACGCGCTGGATCGCGCGCTTGCCGACGCGAGCATGGTCGGCGCGGTCGTGCTGGTCGCGCAGCACGGCGAGCTGCGTTATGCGCGTGCCGTCGGCCTCGCCGATCGGGAAGCCGGCACGCCGATGCGGGACGATGCGCTGTTCCGCCTGTCGTCGGTCACGAAGCCGGTCGTGGCGGCCGCCGCGATGCGGCTGGTCGCGGCGGGGCGCATCGCGCTCGACGAACCGGTCGCCCGCGCGTTGCCCGGATTCCGCCCGACGTTGACCGACGGCATGCCTGCCGTCATCACGTTGCGTCATCTGCTGTCGCATACGGCCGGCCTCGGCTACCGTTTCCTCGAAGCGGACGGCGACGGCCCGTATGCGCGCGCCGGCGTGTCCGACGGAATGGACCGCTCGGGTCTCTCGCTCGCCGAGAACCTGCGGCGCATCGCCAGCGTGCCGCTGCAGTTTGCGCCGGGTACGTCGTGGGGCTATTCGCTGTCGATGGACGTGGTCGGCGCGCTGATCGAGGCAGTCGACGGGCGGCCGCTCGCCGACGCGGTCGCCGCGCTCGTCACGAAACCGCTCGGGATGACCGACACCGCGTTCGTCGCGCACGACGCCGCACGCGTCACGACGCCTTATGTGAGCACGCCGGGCGCCCCGCGCCGGATGGCGGACGTCGATCTCGTGCCGGTGTTCGACGGCACGATCGGCATCCGCTTCGAGCCGGCGCGCGTGTTCGATGCCGATGCGTGGCCGTCGGGCGGCGCGGGGATGGTCGGTACCGCGCGCGATTGCGTGACGCTGCTCGACGCGCTGCGCACGGGCCGCGACGGCTGGCTCGAACCCGCATGGGTCGACGAGATGGCGCGCGTCCAGCCGGGTGCGCGCGAACTGCGGGATGCGCCGGGTTTCGGCTTCGGGCTCGGGTTCTCGGTGCTGCGCGATCCAGTGGCCGCGCGGTCGCCGGAGTCGGTCGGCACCTGGCGCGGGGGCGGCGCGTACGGGCACACGTGGTTCGTCGACCGCGCCGCGGGGCTGACGGCCGTCGCGCTGACCAACACGCTGTACGAGGGCCTCGACGGGCGGATCGTGACCGCGGTGCGCGATGCGGTCTACGGCGTCGATACCGGGAGCGCGGCATGAGCGACTGCACGACGATCGATGACGAGCTGGCCGTTCAGCCGGTGCAGGCCCGCGCGCGCCTGCCGGTTGCGGACCTGCTGGCGCTCGCGACGGCCGCGTTCATCACGATTCTCACCGAAGCGTTGCCGGCTGGCCTGCTGCCGCTGATGAGCGCCGACCTGCGCGTGCCCGAGGCACTGATCGGCCAGCTCGTGACCGTATATGCGCTCGGCTCGATCGTCGCGGCGATTCCGCTCGTCGCCGCGACGCGCGCGATGCGCCGGCGCACGCTGCTGCTCGCGGCGCTGGCCGGCTTCGTCGTGTCGAATGCACTGACGGCCGTGTCGCCGTACTACGCGCTGACGCTCGCCGCGCGCTTCGTCGCGGGGATGGCGGCCGGGCTGCTGTGGGCGCTGCTTGCCGGCTACGCGAGCCGGATGGTCGATGCCCCGTTGCGCGGCCGGGCGATCGCGGTCGCGATGCTCGGCGCGCCGGTCGCGATGTCGATCGGTATTCCGGCCGGCACCGCACTCGGCGCGGCGCTCGGGTGGCGCGTCGCGTTCACGGGTATCACGCTCGCGGCGCTCGTGCTGATCGGCTGGATCCGTTGGCGTGTGCCCGATTATCCGGGGCAGCAGGCCGGCGCGCGCGAGCCGGTGCTCGGCGTGATGACGCTGCCCGGCGTGCGGCCGGTGCTGACCGTGATGTTCGCGTACGTGCTGGCGCACAACATGCTGTACACGTACGTCGCGCCGTTTCTCGCGGGCGTGCGGATGGGCGCGCAGGTCGATGCGGTGCTGCTCGTGTTCGGTATCGCGTCGCTGGTCGGCATCGCGCTGACGGGCGCGTGGATCGGCGCCGCGCAGCGGCGGCTGACGCTCGCCAGCATCGCGTTGTTCGCCATCGCGGCGGCGATGCTCGGCGCCGGTTCCGGCATGGCGATCGTCTATGCGGGCGTCGCGCTGTGGGGGCTCGCGTTCGGCGGTGCGCCGACGCTGTTCCAGACGGCCACCGCGAACGCCGCGGGAGAGGCGGCGGACGTCGCGCAATCGATGCTCGTGACGGTGTGGAACCTCGCGATCGCGGGTGGCGGTATCGCGGGCGGGATGCTGCTCGGCGCAACCGGGGCGGGCGCGATTCCGTGGGTGCTCGTCGCGCTGCTGGCGGCCGCGTGGGTCGGCGCATGGCGTGCTCGCCGGCATGCGTTTCCGGCGCCGCGCGCCGCGTGAGTTGGCAGTGTGCAGGTACGGGCGCGATCGCTGACGGTGCGCGAGAAGGAGGTGCTGAAATGGACTGCGGCAGGCAAGACCCATGCCGATATCGGACTGATTCCGTCCATCCATGACAGGACTGCGAAGTTTTATCCGATGAACGTGATGCGCAAGCTTCGTGCGGCCAACCAGGCGGAGGCCGTCATGAAGGTCACGATGCCCGGGTGTCTGCAGTGATGCGCGGTTTGTCCGGACGCGTCGGCGATCCGGTGTGCGGCGACCGCATGCGGTGACGGGAAGCCGGCACGCCGGCTACGCGTCCAGCGCCGCCCTCGCGCACGTCTCGTCGGTGACGAGCCCCGACATCCAGCCGCCGCGCAATGCGGCGATCACCGCATCGCGTTTCTTCGGGCCGCCCGCGAATGCGATCGTCGGGCGCTTCAGCGGCGTGGCGAGCGACACGCTCGTCACGCGCGTGCCGGTCGACACATCGATCAGCTTGCCTTGCGCGTCGATCGGCACGCCGAGCAGTTCGGCCACCGCGCCGCGCGCGGTCATCTCGTCGCGCTCCTGTTCGGTGATGAAGCCGTCTTCGTAGAGCGGGCAGTGCGGGCCGATGTTGCCGATCCCGACGAACGCGACGTCGGCCTGGCCCGACAGCGCCTCGACGATCCGGTACAGCCGGTGATTGCACCACTGCGCGCGCTCGGCGGCGCTGTCGGCGAACAGCGGCGCGGGCAGCAGGAAGTGCTTGCTGCCGGTTTTCTCGGAGATGTACTGCGCGACGTCGTAGCGGTTCGACGAACCGTCGGCCGCGATCGCGCCGACCATCGACACGAGGCGATGCTGCGGGCGGTCGATCTGCGCGATCTGTGCGACCGCGGCCTTCAGCGTCCGGCCGCTGCTGACCGCGATCACCATCGGCCGCGTTTCGTTCAGGTAACGCTCCATCACCTGCGCGCCGGCGACGGCCAGCTTGCGGTCGATCGCGTCGGGCGCATCGGCATCGACGGGCACGACTTCGCACATCGCGAGGCCGTAGCGCTTCGACAGCTGCGCGCCGAGATCGAGACAGTCGGCGAGCTGGTGGTCGACGCGCACGCGGATCAGGTTCTTCTCGACCGCGAACGCGACGAGGCGCTGCGCGACCGGGCGCGACACCTGCAGCTTTTCCGCGATCTCGTTCTGCGTGTCGCCCGCGACGTAGTAGAGCCACGCGGCACGCGTGGCGAGATCGAGTTTTTCTGAGGACTTGGACACGATAGCGATTCGGTTCGGAGCTGGGGGGCCGCCCGCGGGCCGGCCGGCGGGCCGCATGACGGCATCCACTGTACCGCATGTCGCGCATGCGGCCGACGGCCGGCACGCGCGACGGGCGGCGCTTACGCGAGCCGTGCGCGCGACGGTTCGTACAGCGGCCGCACGTGGCGGTACAGCGAGCGAAACGCATCGAGGCGTTCGCGCAGCAGCGCATGGCGGGCGGCATCCGGCGTGTATTCGGCCCGCACCGGCGGCTTGGCCAGCACCGCATGCGGATCGCCGCCGACAGCCAGCCAGCCGAGCCGCGCCGCGCCGAGCGCCGCGCCCGTTTCGCCGCCGCCGTGCTGGCGC
>NZ_ASSI01000073.1:0-45608 GCF_000466765.1 Burkholderia sp. AU4i
CCCGGCCTCGCCCCCTTCGCCACGCGCCGGCACTTCCCCGGCCAACGGACGCGGAACACCGCGCCGCTTGCCGCGCGCCGTGCTCGCGGCCGTCGTGGCCGGCGGCCTGCTCGCATTCGGCCCGGTGTGCGCTGACGAACTCCCGGTGCTCGTGATGACCGACGGCACGCACGACGTGATCCTCGAAGTCAGCGTCAACGGCGAAAACACGACGCTGCTCGCGCACTTCCGCGAACGCGACGGCCACCTGTCGGCGAGCGGCGCCGACCTGCGCACGATCGGCGTTGCCACCGACCGGCTCGGCCTCGCCGACGCGGCGACGGTCGACCTCGACGCGATTCCCGGCCTGCGCTACCGCTACGACGCGGCACGCCAGAGCGTCGACCTGCAGATGCCCGACTCGCTGCGCCGGCCGTACGCGGTCGACAGCCGTGCGTTGCCGCCCACGCAGGCGGCCAGCGCGTCGCGCGGCGTCGCGATCAACTACGAGGCGTACGCGCAGACGATCGGCGACAGGCAGTACTCGCTCTACACCGACGTGCGCTACTTCGATCCGGGCGGCGTGTTCGACACCACGGGCGCCGCGACCTTCTACAACGGCCAGCGGCGCTACACGCGCTTCGATACGTCATGGAGCCGCTCGGACCCGGCGCGGCCAGGCACGACGCAGATCGGCGACACGATCTCGGGGTCGCTCGCGTGGACGCGCTCGGTGCGCATCGGCGGCTTCCAGTGGCGCAGCAACTTCGCGTTGCGCCCCGATCTCGTCACGTTCCCGATCCCGTCGCTCGCGGGCTCCGCCGCCGTCCCGTCGGCCGTCGACCTGTACATCAACAACGTGCGCCAGTACACCGGCAACGTGCCGAGCGGCCCGTTCCTCATCCATGACGTGCCGGGCATCAGGGGTGCCGGCCAGGCGACCGTCATCACGCGCGACGCGCTCGGCCGCACCGTCGCGACCTCCGTGCCGCTCTACGTCGATACACGCATGCTGTCCGCCGGGCTGTCGAGCTATTCGTTCGAAGCCGGCTTCCTGCGCCGCCACTACGGGCTGCAGTCGTTCGACTACGACGCACGGCCGGCCGCCAGCGGCTCGATGCGGCGCGGCGTCACCGACGTGCTGACCGTCGAGGGGCATGCGGAAGCGACCGGCGGCGTGCTCAACGCCGGCGTCGGCGCGCTGCTGCGGCTCGGCTACGCGGGCGTCGTGAGCGGCGCGGTCGCGGGCAGCGCCGGCCGCTTTCCGGGCACGCAGGTGAGCGTGGGCTACCAGCTGATCGAGCCGCGCTTCTCGATCAACGCGCAGACGATCCGCGTGTTCGGCCGCTACGGCGACCTGGCATCGCGCGACGGTGCGACGGCGCCGGCGGCGACCGACCAGGCGACGCTCGCGCTGCCCTTCATGCACCGCCAGACCCTGTCGCTCAGCTATATCGGCTTCCGGATGCCGCAAGGCCCGGGCACGCGGATCGGCACGGTGTCGTACACGCTGGGCTTCGGCGATCTCGCGTCGCTGAGCGTGAGCGCGTACCGCGACTTCGCGCAGCAGGGTGCGAACGGCGCGTTCGTGTCGCTGAACATCGGGCTCGGCCGCAACACGTCGATCAACACGACCGTCGGCCGCCAGCGCGGCCAGTCGAACTACACCGTCGACGCGAGCCGCCCGCCCGACTACGGCGGCGGCTGGGGCTGGGGCGTGCAGACGGGCGGCACGGGCGCGGTGCCCTACCGGCAGGCGCAACTGCGGTATCTCGGCCACGCGGGCGAAGTCATCGCAGCCGCGCAGCAGATCGACCGCCAGGCCGGCGCGTCGCTCGACGTGAGCGGCGCGCTCGTGTTCATGGACAGCAGCCTGCAGGTGTCGCGCCGCATCGACGACGGCTTCGCGCTCGTGTCGACCGACGGCGTCGCGGGCATTCCGGTGCTGCACGAGAACCGCGTGATCGGCACGACCGACCGCGCGGGGCACCTGCTCGTGCCCGACCTGAACGCGTACCAGAACAACCAGATCGCGATCGACTCGATGAAGCTGCCCGCCGATGCGCGGATCGCCCGCACGTCGATGACGGTCGTGCCGCAGGCGCAATCGGGTGTCGTCGCGCATTTCGGCGTGTCGCGCTATCGCGCGGCGTCGGTGATCCTGCGCGACGCCGAGGGCCGGCCGCTGCCGGCCGGCGCGCGCGTGCACCACGCCGAAAGCGGCGCGGATACGATCGTCGGCTACGACGGGCTCACGTTCATCGACGGGCTGAAGGAGGACAACCACCTCGTGATCGACTCCGGCACGCAGCGCTGCATCACGGAATTCGCGTTCACCGCGCCCGGCGACGGCACGCTGCCGACCCTCGGGCCCCTCACCTGCCGGGCGGCGCCATGAGGCTCGCGCTGCTGCTCGTCATCGCGTTCGCCGCGTGGTGCGGCGTGCCGCATCACGCGCGGGCCGAGTCCTGCACGGCCACGGCGTCGACGGTCAGTTTCGGATCGGTCAGCCCGATCTCCAACGCGCCGGTCACCGCAACCGGCACCGTCAGCGTCACCTGCACGTGGTCGGCCGTCTCGCTGGTGCCGAACGTGCTCGTGTGCCTGAACCTCGGCGGCACGAGCCCGCGCAGCCTCGTCAACGGCACGAACGCGATGCAGTACGACCTCTATCTCGACGGCGGACATTCGGTCGCGTGGGGCTCCGTGTATTCCGGCACGACACCGGCGTCCGTCACGCTCGCCAAACCCGCGCTCGGCACGAGCGCGTCCGCGACGGTCACCGTGTACGGACAGATCACCGGAAACCAGCCGACCGTGCCGACGACCGGCAACAGCACCACGACCTATTCGCAGCAGTTCGGCGGCAACACGACGTCGATCAACACCGGGTTCTACCTGCTCGTCGCGCCGACCTGCGCATCGCTGACGACGTCGAGCGGCACCTTCCCGTTCGGCGCGACGGCGGACGTCATCAACAACTGCAACATCAACGCGACCAACGTGAGCTTCGGCACCGCGAGCATCCTGTCGGGCACGCTCGCGGCAACGGGGACGATCACCGCGCAATGCACCAACGGCGACGCGTGGAAAATCGCGCTGAGCAGCGGCGGCAGCGGCGACGTGACGGCGCGCCAGATGAAGCGCAGCGGTGGCGGCGGGACGATCGGTTACGGGCTGTATACGGACGCCGCGCACTCGATCCGATGGGGCGACGGCACGGGCGGCAGCGCGACGGTCACGGGCGTCGGCACGGGCACGTCGCAGGTCGTGACCGTGTACGGCGCGGTGCCGGCACAGACCACGCCCGCGCCCGGCAGCTACAGCGACACGATCACCGCGACGATCAGTTTCTAGCGTTCAACGGCATGAACGGGCGGGCGCGCCGTTCAGAACGTGACGGTCCATGCGGACGGCGCGCCCGTGCCGATGCCGCGCGGCGCCGGGCGCGCATCGGGCAGCGCCGCGTGGCTGAGCACGAACGGCGTGCCGTGCATGCAGCTGACGCTCGGCATGCCGGCATCGGCAGCCGCCTGCGGCGCGCCGGTGTCGATCGTGCAGGTTTCCGGAATGACGAGACTGACTCGCAGCGGAATCGACGGTTCCGCCGCGCTCGCGAGCGACCCCGCGCCCAGTGCGGCGAGCGCGGCGAGCGCGGCGAGCGCGATCGCACAGCGTGTGATCTGGCCGGCTGTCATCGTGCGGCCCTCCTTCATGCATTCATCCAGGCAGATGCGCGAATTATCGGCATGCGCGCGGAAAACCTCAATCCGCACGCACGCGATCGAGCCCCGCCGCGCCGGTCAGCGCGCGCCGGCGAACCCGCCGAAGAACGCACGCGCGTTGGCGTCGAGGCTTTCGAGGTGATAACCGCCCTCCTGCACGATCACCGTCGGCAACCCGAGTGCACCGATGGCCCCGCCGAGCCGGCCGAAACCGTCGGTCGTGACGGCAACCTGCGATTGCGGATCGTCCTTGTAGATATCGAAGCCGAGCGCGAGCACGAGCGCATCGGGCTGGAACCGCGCGAGCGCGCGCAGCGCGTCGTCGAGCCGCTCGAAGAACGCCGACTCGGGCGCGCCGTGCGGCATCGGCAGGTTGAGGTTGAAACCGTCGCCGGCGCCCGCGCCCGTCTCTTCCTCGTAACCCGCGACGACCGGGTAGAAGTTGGTCGGGTCACCGTGGATCGACACGTACAGCACGTCGTCGCGGCCGTAGAAGATCTCCTGCACGCCCTGCCCGTGATGCATGTCGGTGTCGAGGATCGCGACCCGGCGATGGCGGCCGAGCAGCGACTGCGCGGCGATCGCCGCATTGTTCAAGTAGCAGAAGCCGCCGGCCGCGTCGCGGCGCGCGTGATGGCCGGGCGGCCGGCAGAGTGCGTACGCGTCGCGTGCGCCGTCGTTGACGTCGGCCGCAGCCGCCAGCGCACTCTGCGCGGACCAGTACGCGGCGCGCCACGTGTTCGCCCCGACCGGGCAACTGCCGTCGGCGAGATAGCGCGCGGCCTTCGCGAGCACGCCGCGCAGCGGGTTCGGGTCCCGCACGAACACGTTCGACATCACTTCGTCGCCCCAGTCGTCGGGCATCCGCTTCCAGTCGCGGTGCGCTTCTTCCAGAAAGCGCAGGTAGTTCATGTCGTGCACGGCCGCGATCGGCGCGGTGCCGCGGTCGGCCGGCTCGCGTACGTCGAAGTCGAGCGACCGGACGGCCGCGACGAGCCGCGCCGCGCGCTCGGGCACTTCCTGCGGCTCGCGCATCCGGCCGCGCGACAGGTAGCTGCGCGGATGGTGCAGCAGCTGCTCGGGATGGAAATAGGTGTTCATCGTTTGCCCTCGTCGGTTGTTCTGTCGGTCGATCGATCGGTTCGCGGTGTCACGCATCCTGCATGGCGGCCGCCGCGGCAACGCTCGCCGCGACACCGGCGCGCGCGAGCACCGCATGAAGGAGCACGTTCGTGCCGCGCGTCACGTCGGCAGGCAGGGCATCCTCGGCTTCGTTGTGCGACAGGCCGTCGACGCACGGGATGAACACCATCGCGGTCGGAACGCGGCGCGCGAGCAGGATCGCGTCGTGCCCGGCGCCGCTGACGATCCGCTCGTTCGTATAGCCGAACGCCGCAGCCGCCTGCGCGACCAGCTCGACGCAGTCGCGATCGAACGGCGTCGCCGGGCTGCGCCAGCAGGTGTCGATCGCGACCTGCACGCCGCGCGCCGCGGCGACACGTGCGCACGCATCGCGCAGTTCGCGCTCCATCGCGTCGACTTGCGCATCGTCGTGATGACGGAGGTCGACCGTGAACGTCACGTCGCCGGCAATGGTGTTGCGCGATGCGTTGCGGATGCCGACCTGCCCGATCGTCGCGAGCCCGCGCGGCGCATGACCGGCGACGATCCGTTCGAGTTCGAGCGCCATCTGCGCGCTCGCGAAATACGCGTCCTTGCGATACGGCATCGGTGTCGTGCCCGCATGCGCGGCCACGCCCGTCACCGTCACGTCGAGCCAGCGGATCGCCTGCCCGCCCGTGACGATGCCGATCGTCGTACCGTTGGCCTCCAGCACCGGGCCCTGTTCGATATGCGCTTCGAAGTACGCATCGACCGCGCCGCCCGTCGCGCGTGCGCCGCGATAACCGCAGGCGTCCAGTGCCGTGCCGAGCGTGATGCCGTCGGCGTCCTGCTTCGCGAGCGCATCGTCGAGCGGCAACGCGCCCGTGAACACGGCCGAGCCGAGCATCGCCGGCGCGAAACGCGCGCCCTCCTCGTTGGTCCACGACACGATTTCCAGCGGCTTGCCGGTCGCGATGCCTGCGTCGTTCAGCGTGCGCACGAGCTCGAGCGCGGCGAGCACGCCATACACGCCGTCGAACCGGCCGCCTTCGGGCTGCGTGTCGAGATGACTGCCGATCAGCACCGGCGCGGCCTGCGGATCGACGCCGTCGCGCCGCGCGAACAGGTTGCCGACCGCATCGACGCTCACCGTCATCCCCGCGTCGCGGCACCACTGCGCGAACAGGTCGCGCCCGCGACGATCATCGTCGGTGAGCGCCAGGCGCCGCACGCCGCCGCGAGGCGTCGCGCCGACGCGCGCCATGTCCGCCAGGCTCTGCCACAAGCGGGCGCCGTCGATTTCCAGCAGGTCTTTCATGTGCACTCCGGATGAATTCGTTCGTTGGGGTCACTGCGAGCCGAGCGCTTCGGCGGCGGCCGGCCGCGCGGCGCGGCGTGCGTCGATCGCGACGATGGAGAGCAGCGAGACGCCGGCCAGGCACGTGTAGAACACCGCGAGCGGCCACCACTG
Source organism: Burkholderia sp. AU4i (assembly GCF_000466765.1). Classification (NCBI taxonomy): domain Bacteria; kingdom Pseudomonadati; phylum Pseudomonadota; class Betaproteobacteria; order Burkholderiales; family Burkholderiaceae; genus Burkholderia; species Burkholderia sp. AU4i. The sequence continues at coordinate 6,280 of NZ_ASSI01000073.1, forward strand.
GCCCGCGAAGCGATGCGCGAGCCACGTGCCGACGAGCGGCGTCAGCCCGCCCGCGATCGCGCCGCAGATCTGGTAAGCCAGCGAGATCGCCGAATAGCGCACGTGCGCGGGAAACACGTCGCTCACGAAACCCGCGATCACCGAATAGAAGCCGGCCATGCAGACCACCGCGAGCGCGATGCCGGCAATCAGCGACGCGGACGTGCCGCCCTGCACGAGCATGAACATCGGATACGGCGACAGCATCGCGAGCAGCGCCGCGAGTTTCAGGAAACGCGCGCCGCCGATGCGCTCGGCGATCCACGCGGCGACCGGCTGCGCGAAGAACTGGATGATCGCGACCGCGAACAGGCTGTCGAGGATCAGCGATCGCGAGACGCCGACGTACTGCGTCGTGTACGCGATCATGAACGTGTTCGTGAAATAGACGCCCGCGATGCCGATCGTGTTCGCGCCGATGCAGAGGAACACGAGCCCCGACGCCGAGCGGAACACTTCCGCAACCGGCAGCTTCACCGTGCGGTTGGTTTCCTTCACGCGCGCGAATTCCGGCGACTCGTTCACGCCGAGCCGGATCAGGATGCCGACCACGAGCAGCACCGAACTCGCGAGAAACGGCAGGCGCCAGCCCCACGCGAGGAAGTCCGCCTTGTCCATCGACGTGACCGCGCGGAACGCGATCAGCGACAGGATCAGCCCGGCCGGGCTGCCGAGCTGCGCGAACGACGCGAAGAACGTGCGGCGCCCCTGCGGCGCATGCTCGCCCGCCATCAGCACCGCGCCGCCCCATTCGCCGCCGACCGCGATCCCCTGCACCACGCGCAGCGCGACGAGCAGCACCGGCGCGAGCAGGCCGACCGTCGAATAATCGGGCAGCAGCCCGACGCAGACGGTCGCGACGCCCATCATCATCAGCGTCGTCATCAGCGCTTTCTTGCGGCCGATGCGATCGCCGAGGTGCCCGAAGATCACGCCGCCGAGCGGCCGCGCGAAGAAGCCGACCGCGAACGTCGCGAACGACGCCATCGTGCTGACGAAGCGGTCATGCGACGGGAAGTAGAGTTCGCCGAACACGAGCGCGGCGGCCGTGGCGTAGATGTAGAAGTCGTACCACTCGATCATCGTGCCGATGAACGCGGCCGTCGCGGCGCGTCCCGGCTGGCGGGCGGAAGGAAGGGACTGGGTCATGCGGGCTCCTGACGCGCGCCGCTGCGGCGCGACGCGCAATATCGTGGACGGCCATCTGTCGCGGCCTTGCGCCGCACGCTGCGGCGCCCCTCCTTTATCGGCGACCGCAAATCATTAGTCAAATTTCAAGTTATTATTCGCCGTATAAATTCAACTAATATCCACCCGACGCCTCGCCCGGAGACCCGATGCGCCCCGACCTCGCCCCGTTCCTGAACGACCGTCTCGACTGGAACCTGTTGCGCACCTACCTCGTCATCGTGCAGGAGCGCAGCGTGAGCCGCGCAGCCGCGCGCCTGCACGTGACGCAGCCGGCCGTGAGCCAGGCATTGCGGCGGCTCGAGGACACGCTCGAACGCAAGCTGATCGAGCGGCGCGGCACGCACTTCGCGACGACGCCGGCGGGCGAAGCCGTGTACCGGATCGCGAGCGACATCTACGGCGGCATCTCGCGCCTCGAAACCGAAATCGACGACAGCACGGCCGACCTGACCGGCTCGATCCGGCTGCTGACGGTGAGCCGCATCGAGTCGCCCGTCTACGACGAATTCCTCGCGGAATTCCATCGCGCGTATCCGCGCATCGACCTGCAGATCGAGGTGATGCGCTCGTCGGACATCCTTTCTTCGCTGCTGCAGAAAACCGCCACGGCCGGGCTCGGCCTGTGCCGCACGCCGCACGACAAGCTGGAGATGCGCTGCTTCCTGCGCCAGCGTTATGCGATCTACTGCGGCCGCCATCACGGGCTGTTCGGGCAGACGCAACTGCGCATGGACGATCTGCTCGCCGAGAATTTCGTGTCGTTCACGAGCGACCAGATCGGCGACAGCCTGTCGCCGCTCACCGTGTTTCGCGACCAGAAGGGCTTCACGGGGCGCATCGTCGCATCGTCGCCGAGCCTCGAGGAAGTGCGGCGGCTGATCTTCGCGGGTTACGGGATCGGCTGCCTGCCCGAGCACATCGTGCGCGACGACATCGCCCAGCAGCGGCTGTGGCGGCTGCCGCCCGACGAAGGGCTCGTCGACGTCGACGTGTTTCTGCTGTGGCATCGCGATCGCAAGATGAACGCGGCGGAGCACGCGTTTCTCGATGCGATGGAGCGCTGCATGCAGCGCCATTCGCTTGCGGAGCGGCTGGGGAAGTAACGGCGCGAGCGCGCCGGAGGAAAGCGCCGGGCGCACCCGGCCCGGCGCGTCGGCAACGTCAGAAGCGATGCACGATGCCGAGCTGCACGCCGCGCGCATTCGCGCCCGGATACGCGAGCGGCAGGCCGGGGTTCGCCGCACCGGCCAGCGTGTAGCCGGCCTGGTTGCGGTTGCGCAGGTACGACAGCGCGCCGTAGAAGCTCGTGCGCTTCGACAGGTCGTACTCGTACATCAGCCCGAGCTGGTCCGCATTGTTGCCTTGCGACGACTGGTCGTGCAGATACGCGTAGCCGAGCGCCACGTAGCTCGCCGGATTGAACTGGTATTTGACCGACAGCCCGTACACGCGCGAATCGATGCCGAGATCGGCCCACTTCACCGCGGAAAAACCGCCGTACACGGTCGCCTTGCCGATCTCGTACGATGCACCGGCCATGATCGTACGATCGGTCGTGGTCGCCGTCGCGTTCTTCAGCCACTGGCCCGCGACGAACGCACTGAACGGCCCGTGTTCGTAAGTCAGGTCGAACTGCTGGCTGGCGCCCGCCGAGCGCACGCCGCCCGCGTCGCCGAACCCGAAGTACAGCCCGCCCTGGAAACCGGCGATCTCCGGGCTCTGGTACGACAGCGTATTGCTGGTGCGGAACGCGAACACGGTCAGGTTGTCCATGCCGGACGCCTGCGTGACACCGCCGAACGCATCCTGCCCGCCCTGGTCGTTGAACAGCGGCGAATTCTGGCGGCCCGCGCGCACCTTGCCCCACTGCCCCGCGATGCCGACCCACGCCTGCCGGTTGAACAGGCTGCCCGAACTCGCCAGCGAGCCGTCGTTCGGGTTGAAGCCGTTCTCCAGCGCGAACTCGATCTTCTGCCCGCCGCCGATATCCTCGCCGCCCTTCAGCCCGAACCGGCTGCCCCACTGGCCGCCCGAACCGATCGCCGCCGTATAGCCGTTGCCCGTGTTCACGTATTGCGCGAACTCGTCGATGACGCCGTACAGCGTGACGCCGTCCTGCGCGAGTGCCGCGCCCGATCCGGCGGCGCACGCCGCCGCCACCGTCACGCGAAGACCGGCGTGCACCATCCGCGCCCGGGAATCGCTGCCGCGGGCTGTCATTTTCTTAGTCATACTATTCAATGGCCTGAGAATGAAACGACACCGCGCGCGGCAGCCGCGCCGCACCGGCATCATCGAAAGGGAAACGTGTGGAAGAACCCGGCGCAGGCAGCGCCCGGCTCGCGCGGCAATCAGGCCGGCAGCCGGCCGGCCCGATGCGCGTGACGTGTCGTCAGTGGTGAACTTCGCCGCGTTCGAGCGGCAGGATCAGGCGCTCGGGAATGCTGCGCCGCGACGCGCGCGCACCGATGTAATACAGCACGGCCGGCACGATCAGCCCGAGGATCCACGAGATGTCGGTGCCGCCGAGCGCATCGACGAGCGGGCCCGTGTAGATGTGCGTCGACATGAACGGCAACTGCACGAGGATGCCGACCACGTAGATCGTGATCGCCATCACGTTCCAGCGGCCATAGCGGCCGTCCGGATCGGACAGCGCCGGCACGTCGTAGCGCGAGCGCGTGAAGCAGTAGTAATCGACCAGGTTGATCGCGCTCCACGGCGTGAAGAACGCGAGCAGGAACAGGATGAACGCGGTGAATTCCTTCAGGAACGAATGGCGGCCCGCGAGCGCGATGAGCGTGGATACGCAGATCATCCCGAAGATGTACACAAGGCGGCTCTTCGACGACACGGCGCCCTTGCCGCGGAAGCCGCTGACGATCGTCGCCATCGACATGAAGCTGCCGTATGCGTTGAGCGCCGTCACCGTCACCTTGCCGAACGCGATGCTGAAGTACAGCAGTGCGGCCACGGCGCCGGTCGAGCCGAGGCCGACGATATACGCCACCTCATGGTGTGCGAACTGGCTGCCGGCCAGTGCGGCCGCGAACACGCCGAACACCATCGCCGCCTGCGCGCCGATCACCGAGCCCAGGCCGACCGCGAGAAACGTCGCGACCGACGACGTCGAGCGCGGCAGGTAACGCGAGTAGTCGGCGACGTACGGACCGAACGCGATCTGCCACGACGCGGACAGCGACATCGACAGCAGGAAGCTCGCGAGGGAGAAATGCCGGTTCGCGAGCAGCGCGCCGATGTCGTGGTTCGCAAACAGCTGCGTGAACATGTAGACGAACGCGGCGATGCCGATCACGCTCGCGACCCGGCCGACGGCATGGATCGCGCGATAACCGAACACGGTCAGCACGACGATCACGGCGGCGAACAGCAGGATGCCGGCCGCGTCGTCGACGTGCAGCAGCTGCGCGACGGCCTGCCCGGCCAGGACCGAGCCGCTCGCGGAAAAGCCGATGTACATCAGGCACACGAGCACGATCGGGATCATCGCGCCATAGACGCCGAACTGCACGCGGCTCGAGATCATCTGCGGCAAGCCGAGCTGCGGCCCCTGCACGCCGTGCAGCGCCATCACCGCGCCGCCGACGAGCTGGCCGAGCAGCAGCGCGACCAGCGACCAGAACACGTCGCCGCCGAGCACGACGGCGAGCGCGCCCGTGACGATGGCCGTGATCTGCAGGTTGGCCGACAACCACAGGGTGAACTGGCTCAGCAGGCCGCCGTGGCGCTCGGCGTCGGGAATGAAGTCGATCGAACGGACTTCGATCAGGCCGCCGGCTTTTCCACTGGGATTCGTTGACACGGGCAAATCTCCAAAATACTCAGGATCACAAATGGTTCGAACAAGACGGGAAGCTGCGAGCCGCCCTTTCGGCTCTGCGGGTGCGGGGCGCCGTGGATCGCCGGCATGCGCCACGCACGCACGGTTTGCGCGCTGGCGCGCAAGCGGCACGACGCGTGCCGACATTGCCAGCGGATGATCTTGTATATACAACTTGCGAGATATCGGTGATTACCCGGTATCGGCCGATTTTCGAAATCGTCCGAATAATCGGCACACGTTCGGCCGGTTTGGTCGAAAGCAGGACGTCGGAATAATGAAAGCTCAGGTGCGCGCGGGCGATGCCTGATCGGGTTCGGCCGTCATGTCGTCGGCGGGGAGCAGGTTCAGCATGCGCCGGGCTGCCTCGATGTCGCGCACGTGCAGCCACTCGTCGTAATCGTCGCGGCGCAGGATCACGACGCCCCGCTTCTCTTCGCCGGGCCGATGCATCCGCGCGAACAGCGGGTGCGCGTCGGCGTTGACCGTGAGCATCGCCATGCCCACGCGTTCGCGGCCGTCGGCGCCTTCGTAGCGCCGCCAGATGCCGGCGACGCAGCACGGTTGCCAGCCGGCGACGCCGATCCGGTGCCACACGTTGCGACCGGTTTCATAACAGGGCTCGACGATCCAGCGCACCGGAATCAGGCAGCGCTGGCCGTTGCGCCACGCGGTGCCGTAGAGCCGCGACGCGCCGACCGTTTCCGCCCGCGCGTTCACCGTATCGAGTTTCTTTCTTTTTCGACCGTGCTCGTCGATGCGCTCGGGCTGCATGAATTTCGGCCAGAAACCGAACACGGCCGCGACGACCTCGAGGCCGTCGCCGTCGGCGCGCGCGACCGGCGCCGCGTAGTCGGGATACACGTCGGGTGCCCAGGGGTCGCGGCGGAACAGGTCGCCGATTCCAATCTTCAGTTCGCTGATGCCCGGGTCTTCATCGGGAGCGCGGTAGTGGGTGCACACGGCTCGGTGGACGGTGGAAGCAATGTCTCCATCGTAGGTCAGCGCAGGCGCCGCGGTCACGTTATCGCTTGGTATGACGAAACAGTTTTACGATTCGAAGAATCGAAGAATCGACGCAGCGCCTCGCGCCTCCGGCGCGTGCCGTCATGCGTGCCGCGCGATCTGAAACGTCAGGATTTCGTCGCCGGCTTCGTCGAACGCGCCCGTCGGCGTCCAGCCCAGATGCCGGTAGAAGCCGTACGAGCGCGACGCCGGATCGGTCGAGCAGCCGAGAAACAGCGACGTGAAGCCGTTCGCGGCGAACGCGTCGATCACCTGCCGCAGCAGCCGCTTGCCGATCCCCGCCCCCTCGTACTTGGGCAGGATCGCGAGCACGACGATCTCGCCCGATCCGGTGTCGCCGAAGCAGTAGCCGACCATGCGCCCGTTCGCGCAGCAGACCCGGCCCGAGACCAGGCCGTCCCGGATGCCGTCGCCCCAGCTTTCGACGGTGATGCCGAGGTCGCGCAACTGCGCGTCGGTGAATGCGTTCTCGCGCGTCTTGCCGCGCAGCTCGATGCACGCGGCCGCGTCGTCGGGAACGGCCTTGCGCCAGGTGAGTTCAGTCATCGTTCGATTTTTCCGTGGCGCGCCGGCGCGACGCATACAGGCAGATCAGCTCCAGCGCGATCGTCGCGCCGGCCAGCGACGTGATTTCCGCATGATCATACGGCGGCGACACTTCGACCACGTCCATGCCGACCAGGTTGATGCCCTCCAGGTGACGCAGGATCTCGAACGCCTGATGGCTCGACAGCCCGCCCGAGACCGGCGTACCCGTACCCGGCGCGAACGCCGGATCGAGGCAGTCGATGTCGAACGTCAGGTACACGGGGTGATCGCCGACCCGGTCGCGAATGCGCGCGGCGATCGCGGCGGGCGTCGACGCATGCACGTGGCGCGCATCCTGGATGTCGAAACCCATCGGCGCGTCGTTGGTCGTTCGGATGCCGACCTGGGCCGACCGTCCGGGCACGACCCATCCTTCCCGCGCCGCGTGATAGAACATCGTCCCGTGATCGATACGCTTGACGTCGTGATCGGGCCACGTGTCGGTGTGTGCATCGAAATGCACGAGCGACAGCGGCCCGTGCACTTTCGCGTGCGCCTTCAGCAGCGGATACGTGATGAAGTGATCGCCGCCGAGCGTCAGCATCGCGCAGCCGCGTGCGAGGATTCCGTCGGCATGCCGCTCGATCGCGCCCGGCACCGATTCGGGCTGCCCGAGATCGAACGCGCAATCGCCGTAGTCGACCGCGGCCAGCACGTCGAACGGATCGAACGACCACGGCCACGGGCGCTCCCACGCGATGCCCGTCGACGCGATCCGCAACCCGCGCGGGCCGAAGCGCGTGCCGGGCCGGTGCGATGCGGCGGAATCGAACGGCACGCCCGTGATCGCGAGATCGACGCCGTCGAGATCGCGGCTGAAACGCCGGCGCATGAAGCTCGTCGCGCCCGCGAAGGTCGGCTCGGCCTGCGTGCCGTAGAGGCTGTCGCGCGTGAAGGCGAAATCGTTCTGGCTCATCGTCGGATTCCTGTCTGAAGGGGGACGGCCGCGCGGCTGGCGACCTCGTGCCCGATTCTGCCGCTCCGGCATCCGACGAAAAATATGAACTAACATAAGCCAATTTCACGAAATGCGACGTATCGCCATGCTGACCCGCTTGAGAGACATGGATGTGCAGCTGCTGCGGCTCTTTCTGACGATCGTCGAAAGCGGCGGCTTCAGCGCCGCGCAGGGCACGCTCGGCATGGCGCCTTCGACCATCAGCACGCAGATGGCCAAGCTCGAGACGCGTCTCGGGTTCCGGCTGTGCGATCGTGGCAAGAGCGGCTTCCGGCTGACGCCGAAGGGCGAACGCGTGCTGCAGTCGACGCGGCGGCTCCTGCATGCGATGGACGTGTTCACGCGCGATACGCAGCACGTGTCGGGCACGTTGCTCGGCGAGCTGCGTATTGGGCTGTCCGAGCGACTGGCGCCGGACGTCGTCGAATCGATCGCGGCAAGCGTCGGCCGCTTTCGCGAACGGGCGCCGGACGTGCTGATCGAGATGGTCGCGGTACCGCCCGACGAGCTGGAACGCAGGCTGCTGAAAAGCGAACTCCAGCTCGCGATCGGCTATTTTTCGGGCCACCAGGCCGGCCTGCACTACACGCCGCTGTTCGTCGAACACCAGTCGCTGCACTGCGGCGCCCGGCATCCGCTGTTTGCGAAAAAGACCGTGTCGGTCAACGACATCGCGGGCGCGAGCAACGTCGCGTGGCTCTACAAGACGAACACGTCGGGTGCGGCGCTGCGCAACGCGCAGCCGACCGCGTTCTCCGAAAACGTCGACGCCGACGTGATCTTCATCCTGTCCGGCGCGCATGTCGGCTTCCTGCCCGACCATGTCGCGGCGCCGTGGGTCGCCGCCGGGAAGATGCGCCGGCTGCTCGCGAGCAAGCTGAGCCATACGGTGGAATTCCAGCTCGCGACACCGCGCAACTGCGACGGCAGCGAAGCGCTGGAAGCGTTCACGGCGGCGCTCGCCGAACAGTTCGGCGAGCTCGATGGATGGTCAGGCGAATAACCGGGTAAGCGGGCGGCCGAATGCGCGTCAGGCGAGCCGGTCCGACGCGATGACCTGCACGCCCGGCCGCGCGTCGATCGCCGCGTCGAGCAGCGCGCGGGCAATCCGCGACGCGGGATTCACGCGCCACTTTGCCGGCAACACGGGGCGGGCCGCGTTCAACGCGAACACCAGCAGCCGCTCGCCGAGCCTGAATTCGTCGCGGCTGCCGCCGATCAGCCCGGGCCGCACATACGTGAGCGACGCGAACCCGACGCCGGCGAGCGCCTGCTCGACCTCGCCCTTCACGCGGTTGTAGAAGATGCTCGATGCCGGGTCCGCACCGAGTGCGGAATTCAGGACGTAGGCCGGGGTGCCGTGGCGGTACGCGAGCCGCGCGACCGCGAGCGGATAGTCGTGGTCGACGCGCCGGAACGCCGCCTTCGAGCCGGCGGCCCGCATCGTGGTGCCGAGCGTGCAGATCACGGCATCGGCATGCCACCAGTCGGCCGCGTCGGGCAGATGATCGAAATCGACCTCGAGCGCGCGCATCTTCGGGTGCGGCGACAACGGGCGGCGCGCGAGGACGATCACCTGATCGACCCGCGCATCGGCGAGCGCGACTTCGAGGACGTGACGCCCGACGAGTCCGGTCGCGCCGACGAGCAGCAATTTCATGTCCGGTTCTTCCGTGTGGAGCCTGCGTTGGCGGAGCGGGAACGCCCCGGTTTCCGGCTTCCCACATGATCGTCGGCCGACTCGGCGCCGACAAGCGCCCAACATCTCGAAAAGTTACAGGCCGTGCTCATTTCCTGTCTCTGACTTGACGCGGCACGACTCCCGCCATGCTTCGTCGACGCTTCATTTCCGCGCACATTCGAAATTTTTATCGCATCAAAGCGCTCGAAATTGATATTTATTCGACTCGAGCCGGAAGATTTCGCCGTCTGCCCCGCGTCCTGCTCACGCAACCGGCCGCGGACCGCTGGACGCCGCTGCACCTGAGCGAGCCGTTCCTCGCGTGCATTCGCCGCGTGCCGGTCAAGGTGACGAAGCTGGAGAACACGGGTCGCTATCCGATCGAGCAGCCCGGGCTGCCGCAGATGGTCGCTGCGATCGATGCGTTCTGTCGCGACGTGACGGCGCAATGACATCCGCCAGCCGGCAGGATGACGAGCGCCACCCGCCTAGAACACCGTTCGAACGCCGACGCGCAACACGGTCTGCCGCGCGCCCGACGACGCCGTGAACGTGCCGCATACCGACGCGATCACGTCCTCGCCGCCGCTCGCCTGCTGATACACGGCACTCATGTAGACGTCGGTTTTCTTCGACAGCAGGTAATCGAGCGTGATGCCGACCTGGTTCGAATGATTGCCGGCCAGTTGCCGGTTGCCTTTCGCGTAAAGATAGTTCGCGTACGTGAACAGGTCCGGCGCGAACCGGTACAAGCCGCCGATCTCGTAGGTATCGACGTGCGCGCCGGTCGACGTGTTGCGCGTATTCACGTACAGCGCGTCGAGCGCGAAGTCGCCGAATGCGTAGCGGCCGCCCGCGCCGGCGTTGCGGATACCGAGGTGCCCGTTGTCGATCCCTTCCTGCTTCGAATACGTGTAGGCCGCATCCAGCCGCAACGACCCGTTGTCGTAGGACCCGCCGAAGCTCGACAGGTTGTTGGTGCCGGTCTGCCCGGCGATGTTGCTGAAGCCGTACATCGCGCCGAACCGGAGCCCGCCATAGTACGCCGACGTGAACTTGATCGCATTCGGCGTCGCGCTCCCGCCGGCGATGCGTGTGTAGTCGAAGGTGCCGAGCGCGGCGCCCAGCTTCGAGAACGGGCCGCCCGGCAACTGGTACAGGCTGACATAGGAAATCTCGTGCCCCCAGCGATGCAGCGACAGTTCGTCGAACATGTAGTCGAACTGCCTGCCGAGCGTCACGGTTCCGTACGGCGTGACGATGCCGACATAGGATTCACGCCCGGACAGCGCCCCGCCGCGCACCGTGCCGCTGTTGAGATCGGGCTGCGACGCCATGAAGACGAGCGCCTGGACTCCGCCGCCGAGATCCTCGACCGTGCGAATCCCGAGCAGGTTCGGCGCCTGGATGCCGGACATCGCCCGCACGAGCGACTTGCCGCCCGCATTGCTCACGTACGAGATGCCGTTGTCGACGATGCCGAACAGCGTCACCGAACTCTGCGCGTGCGCGTGGCACGACACCGTCGCCAGCGCGACGGCCATTGCCTTCATTCTCACGGATACTGTCTCCAATCCATCGATGATCGACGCGCCGGTCGCATGCGTATCTTCCATGTGCCGGTCGTCATTTTTATTAGGAAAACTATTTGATCGACGCGCGCGGGCTTCGTGTGTCCCGCCCGGTGCCTCGCTCCTGCCCGCGTTATCCGGCTTCCATGAGTGGAGAGTGCCCGTCGCCGCCGGCCGCCGCCGTCGATGACGGGCACGGCACGCGGTGAATCGCGCCGTTCACAGCATCACGTTGATGACCTTCTTCTCGACGTAGCTGTACATCTCCTCGATCCCCTCCTCCCGGTCGACGCCGCTGTTCTTGAAACCGCCCCAGGGCACGCCGAGAAAGTGCGTGTTGCTGCCGTTGACGAACACACTGCCCGCGCGGATGCGGCGCGCGGTGTTGAGCGCCTGCCGGATATCGTTGGTCCAGATCGCGGCCGACAGCCCGTATTCCGTGTCGTTGGCCATCGCGACGACTTCGTCGACATCGCGCCATCGCGCGACCGACAGGATCGGGCCGAAGACTTCCTCGCGCCACAGCCGCATCGCCGGCGTGACATCGGCATAGACGGTCGGTTCGACCCAGAAGCCTTTCTCGAATGCGCGCCCGGGCGGGCGACGGCCGCCCGTCATCAGCCGCGCACCGTGCGTCTGCGCCGGATCGAGAAAGCTCATCACGTGTTCGTAGCTCTTGCGCGAGTTGATCGGGCCCATGTCCGAGTCGGGCGACATCGGATCGCCGACGCGGATCGCGGCCACGCGCTCGACGACCCGCGCGAGCACGTCGTCGTAGAGGTCGTCATGAACGAGCAGCCGCGAATTGGATCCGCACGACTGTCCCTGCCACGAGAAATTCATCCCGCGCACCGCGCTTTCGGCGGCCGCGTCCGGATCCGCGTCGGGAAACACGATCATCGGATTCTTGCCGCCCAGCTCGAGCGTCACGTGCTTGACGCCCACCTCCGCCGCACTGCGCTGAATCGCGCGCCCGGTCGGCACGGACCCGATCAGCGCAAGACGTTTCACGTCCGGATGGCGCACCAGCGCATCGCCGACCTCCGCCCCCGTTCCGTTGATGATGTTGAACACGCCGGTCGGCAACGTGTCGCGCGCGACCTCGCCGAGCACGAGCACGGACAACGGCGACGTTTCGGGCGGCTTCACCACGACCGTGTTGCCGGTCACGAGCGCCGACGCGGTACGCGCCGCCGAGAACATCGCCGGGTGATTGAACGCGGCGATCCGGCCGACGACGCCGTACGGCTCGTACACGGTCAAGTGCAGGTGCCGGCCGGTGGCCGGGATCGTCTCGCCGTGCAGCCCGTGCACGAGCCCGGCGTAATAGCGCAGGCTGCGCACCGTCTCGTGCATGCTGGCGAGCGTCGGCGCATAGGTGTTACCGGAATCGAGCACCTCGATGCGCGACAGTTCCTCCGCGCGCTCGAGCAGGCGCTCGCCAAACCCGCGCAGCAACTCGCCGCGCTCCTCGCCGGTGCGCTCGGCCCACGCCGGCCACGCGCGCTGCGCTGCATCGACGGCCCGCGCGACGTCCTTGCGCGAACCGGCCGGCGCCCGGCCGATCGCTTCCTCGGTGGCCGGATTGATCGACTCGACCCACTCGCCGGTCTCGCTTTCGACCAGTTCGCCGTCGATCAGCAAGCGGCCTGTCATCAACTGCTCGTTCATGCTCGTCTCCTCTTTCAGTCGATCGCGGTCAGCGCGCGCCGACGTGTTGCTCGCGCTGTACGCGCTGCTTCCACAGCGCCCACGGGCGCTCGACCTGCGTTTCGATGTTCGCGCACGCGGTCGCGGCTTCCTGCTCGCTGAGATAGACCACGTCGCCCAGTTGCAGCGCCTCGATCTGCATGCGCGCATTCACTTCCGCGTAGACCGCGCGATATACGGCCTGCTTGAGCGTCGGCGCGACCACCGTCGAACCGTGACCGCGCATCAGCACGAACGCCGCACTGCCGAGCCGCCGCGCCAGCGCCGCGCCGAGCGCGTTGTCGCGCACCAGCAGGTCCGTCGCATCGCCTGCCGTCTCGCGGATCTCGAACACGGGCGTTCCCGCGCCGAGAAATCCGCTCATGTGGCACACCGGCCGCAGCGGCGTGCGTTTCGTCACACTGAACGGCAGCACGGTCGGCGAATGGCTGTGCACGATCGCCTGCACGTCCGGACGCGCCTTGTAGATCTCGCCGTGGATGAAGCGCTCGAGATAGACAGCGCGCCCGCCGGCATTGACCGGCACGCCGTCCAGCGTGAATTCGACGATGTCCTGGACGTCGACGGTACCGGGCGCCATGTTGCGCGCGAGCAGGAATCGCTGCGGATCCTTGTCGTGACGGACGCTGACGTGGCCGAAGGCATCTACGATGCCCTGGTCGAACAGGATGCGGTTCGCGCAGACGAGGTCCTCGACGAGCGCGGGATCCGGCGCATCGGCGGGACGCCCGGCGTCGTCCGCATACGCGACGGCGGCGCCGCCGGCTTGAAGATGAAGAGTACACATGGGTCGGCCTGTTTTCGGGTTGACTGGCAGTGCGCAAGTCCGCATCGCGTCTCGATGCGAACCGTCAAGCACCCGGCCAGCTTAGAACCGGGCCGACCATAGGTCTATTAGCTATTGATCGCCGAACAAATAGTCGACCGACTATGAATTCGACAGGTGCGCTACCGTGCCGGGCGACGCGGCATCGAGAATGAATTGCACGAGTTCGGCCTGGAACGCCGAAAAGCGCTTGTCGTCGCGATGCACAAGATAGATCGGTACCTTCATCGACAGATCGGGATGATCGAGCACCACCAGCTCGCGACGCTCGACCTCCGCGCGCACCGCCGACGCGAACATGAAGCTCACCCCGAGGTTCTCGCGCACCACGTGCTTCATCGCTTCCGGATGCCCGAGCTCCATCACGACCTTGCGCTGCTCGAGGCCGCGCTCGCGCAGCAATGCCTCTTCGAGCTCGCGGCGCGGCTGGTTGCGCGGTGTGCTCACGAACGGCACGCGGCGCAGGTCGAGATCGCGGGCCGCCTGCGCGGCCCACGGGCTCGACGCGCCGCACACGAGCAGCAGTTCGTCTTCCCACAGCGGGAGGATCGTGAGCCCGTCGAGATCCTGGTTGGCCGCGATCAGGATGACGGAGAAATCGCAGCCGCCCACGCGCGTCGCATCGACGGCCGCCTGCGGCGTCAGGATCTGCACGGTCACGAGCCCGTCCGGCTGCCGCCGGTGGAAATCGGCGAACAGCGGCGGCAACGCGTACGAGCCGATCGACATCGACGTCGCGACGACCGCGTTGCCCATTTCGCCCTGCTCGAGGCCCGCAAGCTCGCGCTCGACTTCGCGCGTGCGCGTGATGACCTCGGTCGCCCATCGATAGATCCGCTCGCCGGCCTCCGTGAGCGCGATGTTTCGCCCCGCGCGCTTCACGAGCGCATAACCGAGCCGCTTCTCCATGCTGCGCACGTGCGCGGTCACGACCGGCTGCGCGATGCACAGCCGGTCGGCCGCGCGCGTGACGCTGCCGAGCTCGACCACCGTGCAGAACACCTCGAGCTTCTGAAAAGTGAGATACGAATCGAATCCGCGCACAGTCCCCTCGCCCATAGCCAGCCGGGTATCGGATGGCCATGCAATACGTATTGGAAGATATGTTTCAGGTTACGCACAATCGAATGAACCCACAACCGAGAGGCCTGCGTTCAGGCCCACCTGGAGACATCATGGTTCGTTCGACGCCTGTTCCGGCCGGTCGCCACGCCCCGCGTTCGCGGGTTGCGCCGGCCCGCCCGGCCATCACGCATCGCGAGGTGCGGCAATGAAAACCGATACGTTCGACTACGTGATCGTCGGCGCCGGCTCGGCAGGCTGTACACTCGCCTACCGGCTCGGCGAGGATCCGAACGTCCGCATCCTCGTGCTCGAAGCCGGCGAGCAGGATCGTTCGCCGTACATCAAGGTGCCGCTGACGTGGGGCCAGATTCTGAAGAACCGGCTCTTCGACTGGGGCTATTTCACCGAGCCGGAACCCGGCATGGACGGCCGCCGAATCGAGTGCGCGCGCGGCAAGGTGGTGGGCGGTTCGTCGTCGATCAACGGCATGGCTTACGCACGCGGCGCTCGTGAGGATTACGAAGGCTGGGTCGACGAGTTCGGCCTGACGGACTGGTCGTACGACGCCGTGCTCCCGTACTTCAAGCGTTCCGAATCCTGGGAGTGCGGCGAATCGTCGTTGCGCGGCGGGCGCGGCCCGCTGACCGTGATCCGGCTCGACTATCGCGATCCGTTGATCGGCGGCTTCCTCGACGCGACGCGTGCATGCGGATATCCGGAAAACGACGACTACAACGGTGCATCCGTCGAAGGCTTCGGGCCGATGCAGGCCACCATCCGCAACGGCCTGCGCTGCAGCGCCGCGGTCGCCTATCTGCGCCCGGCGCTCGCGCGCGGCAACGTCACGCTCGTGGCCGGGGCGCTCGCCCGGCGAATCGTGCTCGATACCGACCGGGGCACACCCCGCGCCACCGCGATCGAATACCGTCGCGGCGATACCGATTACCGTGCCGACGCGCGCCGCGAGGTCATCCTCTGCGGCGGCGTGATCAACTCGCCGCAACTGCTGATGCTCTCCGGCATCGGCGCGACCGACCACCTGCGCGCTCATGGCATCGGGACGAGGGTCGAACTGCCCGGCGTGGGCGCCAACCTCCACGACCACATCGTGTTCGACCTGCGCTGGAGCCGCAAGGAACCGGGGCCGCTGCACCGGATGATGCGTGCCGACCGCATCGCGTTCGACGTCATGCGCACGCTGGCGGGCGGCAACGGCTTCTCGGGCAAGATCCCCGCCGCCGCGCTCGGGCTGGTTCGAAGCCAGCCGCATCTGCCGCTGCCGGACATTCAGTTGATCCTCGCTGCCGGCGCCATGAACGCCGCGCCGTACTTCGAGCCGTTCAGGCACGCGTATTCCGACTCGTTCGCGATCAAGGGCATTTTCCTCACGCCCGAAAGCCGCGGTCGCGTGTCGCTGAAGTCGGCCGATCCGGCTCAACACGCGCGGATCGAGCAAAACTTCCTCGCCACCGAGAACGATCGCATCGCGGCCCGGGAGATGTTCCGGCGCATGCGCGAAATCGGCGCACAGGCCGGGCTGCGTCCCTTCATCGACGAAGAGGTCGCGCCGGGTGCGCACGTGCAGAGCGATGCCGACGTCGACGCATTCATCCGCCGTATCGCGATCACGCTTCATCACCCGGTCGGCACGTGCCGCATGGGCGCCGACGACGATGCGGCGGCCGTGGTCGATACGCAGATGCGTGTGCGCGGCGTGACCTGCCTGCGTGTAGTCGACGGATCGGCGATCCCGCGCATCATCCGCGGGCCGACCAACGCACTGATCATGATGATGGCCGAACGCGCAGCTGACTTCATGACCGGCAAAGCCGTGCCCGTGCCGCAAGCCCCGGTCCGCGCCACGGCGCCGATGTAGACGATCGTGTCCGGGGCGTCGCGCCACGCCCCGATCCGATTCATTCCAACCATTCAGGAGACACCGATGACCCATTCCTGCGGGCATGCGCATTGTCATGCGCACATCACGAATGCCGAGCCGCATGCTTTCTCCCTCGCGCTCGGCAACGTCGAGATCATCCGGCTGTACGACACGATGCTGCTCGGCGAAACCGCGCAGAGCTGGCTGCCGGATTTCGACCGCGCGCGCGTGGCCGAGCACGAACACTGGCTCGCGCCGACGCACTACGATCCGGAAAGCGGCCGCATCCCGATGCCCGTGCACAGCTGGATCGTGCGTACCGGCCGGCACACGGTGCTGATCGACAGCTGTATTGGCAACCACAAGGATCGGCCCGGCCTGCCGGAAATGCACCGCTTGTCGACGCGCTATCTCGACCGGATGCGCGCACTCGGCATCCAGCCCGAGGAAATCGACTACGTGATGTGCAGCCACCTCCACGCCGATCACGTCGGCTGGAACACGCAACTCGTCAACGGCGTCTGGGTACCGACGTTTCCGAACGCGCGCTACGTGATTTCGCAGGTCGAGCACGATCACCTGGTCCGCGCGATCCGTGGCGAAGGCCCGGCAGGGCCGGCGTGGTTCAAGCCGATGTACAACGACAGCGTGCTGCCCGTCATCGAGGCCGGCCAGGCCACGATGTTCGACGACACCTACGAACTCGACGACACGTTCCTGATCCGCCACGCTCCGGGCCACTCGCCGGGCCACGTGCGGATCGAACTGACGTCCCAGGGCTCGCGCGGCGTGTTCAGCGGCGACATGCTGCACTCGCCAATCCAGATCCCGTTCTGGCAATGGAGCAGCAAGGTCTGCGACGACCGCCAGCTCGCCGCGAAAAGCCGCTTCGAACTGCTCGCGCATTGCGTCGAACACGGCGCATTGCTGCTGCCCGGTCACTTCGAGGCGCCGCATGCGGGGCATATCGTCGATACGGGCGGCACGTTCGGCATCGAGTTCCTGCGCTGATGCGCGCATGGCCGCCGCGGCGGCCATGCCTCGAGCGCGGGCGTGCTCATCCGGCGAATCCCCCTTCCGCGAGAAAACGCGCCTCGTCGCGCGTCGTCTCGCGGCCCAGCAGCGGGTTGCGATGGGGAAAGCGGCCGAAGCGCATCACGATGTCCTTGTGCCGCATCGCATGCGCCAGCCAAGGCTGGCCGAGCCTCCCGTTCAGTTCGATGGAGATCCGCTGGTCCGCGGGGTCTTCCGAATGTGCGAACGGCAGGCAGAAGAACAGGCGCAGCGGCTGCTCGACGCACGACATCTGGCCATGTTCGTACGCATGCATTGCAAACTGCCGTGCGAGTGCGTCGGTCGCATACATGTGCGCAGTGCCGCGAAACGCATTGCGCGGAAACTGATCGGTCAGCAACAGCAGCGCGAGCGTTCCGTAGGGCGTCGACAGCCAGTCGTCGAACTCGCGTCTCGCCGCGGCCAGATGCGTGTCGAGGAAGCGCTCGCGAAAGCGGCGATCGAAATCGGCGTGCTTCGCGAACCATTGCGCGGGCCCCGCGTCGATCCAGAACGTGACGACGTCCTGCGCGAGCGGCGCGGCAAACAGAGGCATGTCGATCTTCATGGGAGGAGACGAGCGGCGGGTGGACGGGAGCAGTGCCGCAACGACGGACGCAAGCGCGCGCATGGTCCGTCGTCGCGCGTCGATTCAGGTGCGCTGGAACAGCAGCGCGGCGGCAAGCGCAACGACGGCCGGCACGCCGAACACGATCGCGAGGATCGGCAGCTCCTCGCTCACGCCGTATCCGGCCCGATGCACGCCCACCCAAAGATTGAACAGCGATAAACCGAGCCATACCGGCACGAACGCTTTTGCGGCGAACGCCAGCGATGCCGCGTGCGTGCCCCATAGCTGCCCGAACAACAGGAACACGGCCAGCAACAGCACGCCGGCCACGATCGTCCAGAGCGTATGCATCGTGCCCTCCCGTTATGCGAAGACGCCGAGCATCGTGCCGATGTCCTTGCCCGCGTAAGGTGGAAACACGTCGAGCACCGCATCGGGATTGCCGATCAGCATCGACTTGGTATTGCTCAGCGCATCGAAGCCGGCCTTGCCGTAGTACTTCCCCATCCCGCTGTTGCCGACGCCGCCGAACGGCAAACTGTCGATCCAGCAATGGAGGTTGGTCTGGTTCACGCAGCCGCCACCGAACGACAGGCCATTGAGCACCTGGTCGACGTTCGCCTGCCGCTTGCTGAACACATAGCACGCGAGAGGCTTCGGCTTGCGCTTCATGATGCCGACGATCTCGCGCAGGTCTCGGTACGGCAGCACCGGCAGCACCGGGCCGAACACCTCCTGCTTCATCGCCGGGTCGTCCCACGTCGACGGATACAGCACGGTCGGCTCGACATAACGTGCCGCCACGTCGTGGCGGCCGCCGTGCACGACCTTGTCGGCGACGATGTACGACGCGACGCGCGCGGCATCGTGTTCGCTGATCATCCGCGCGAAATCGGGGCTGCGTTGCGGATCGTCGCCATACATCTTCGTGATCGACGCCTTGAGCTTCGCGAGAAACGCATCGGCCACCGATTCATGCACGTACACGTAGCCGGGCGCGATGCACCACTGCCCCGAGATCGCGTTGTGCCCCCACGCGATCCGGTCGGCCGCGATGTCGAGATTCGCGGTTTCGTCGACGATGCACGGGTTCTGCCCGCCGAGTTCCAGCAGGACCGGCGTCAGGTGCTCGGCAGCCGCACGCATCACGACCTTGCCGACCGCCGAACTGCCGGTGAAGAAGATGAAATCGAACGGCAGTTCCAGCAACGCGCCGATTTCCTGGCGGCCGCCCGTGACGACGGCGACGTCCTCCGGCGCGAAATACTGCGGCACGAGCCGGCTCAGCAGCGCGGCCGTCGCAGGCGTGGTATTCGCCGGCTTCAGCACCACCGTGTTGCCGGCAGCCAATGCCGCGATCGCCGGGTCCAGCAGCAACAGGATCGGCGCATTGAACGGGCCGATCACAAGCGTCACGCCGTACGGCTCCTTGTAGATCATGCCCGCGTTGCCGGCTGCCTCCAGCGCGGACGGAATCGCGACTTTCTGCGGCGCCATCAGCTCGTGCAGGTGTTCGCGGTAATACCGGATGACGCCGGTCGGCACCGAAATCTCGAACAGCTGCTCGAACGGCGGCTTGCCGAAGTCCTCGTACAGCGCGGCGCACAGCGCATCCTGGTGATCGTGCAGCATGCGCTCCATCCGGTCGAGCTGCGCGATGCGCCATGCCAGTGTTTTCGTGACATCCGAGTCGAAACGCGCGCGCTGTGCGTCGAGCACGGACTGATAAGGGTTCGACATGGTCGCGATCTCCTTGGGAAGGCCGCCGGCCGGAACGGCCCGGGGCGGTATGCAAACGGTTCAGGCCTGCCCGATGTCGAGCCGCGAAATCCGGCCGTCGCCGTCGACCTGAAACTTGAAGTACGTGCGGAACGTGCCCCAGCGGTCCGAATGGAACTGGCCGTAGACATCGAGCCCGTCGTTCTCGACACGATCGATCGTCGAGAAGCGCTCGGACCCGATCGCATCGCGGTTGAACGCGTGCAGGTCGCGCGGGCGGCCGTCGTCGTAAAGAGTCGCATCGGGCGCGAACAGCGCGGCCCATGCTGCGCCGTCGCCTTGCTGGAGCGCGTCGATCGCGCGCCGGACAACCGGATGGCGGAGTGTGTCGATTTTCATGATGCCGTTCCTCGATGAGGGCATGCCGGCGTCGCCCGGGCCCGACCCGCGGCATGCGAATGCAGACGCCGGGCGACGCACCGGCGGCCCGCGTGCGTTACTTGGTCGTATAGCCGCCGTTGATCAGGATCGTCTGGCCCGTGATCCACCAGCCGTCGCTGACCAGGTGACGGATGAACGGCACGACGTCCTCGATGTCGGTCAACCCCGTCTTCGAATACTTCGACAGTGCGGCGGCCGTCTTGTGGTACGCCACCGCCTCCGCCCCTTCCTCCGGATAGAAGAACGGCGTGTCCATCGGGCCAGGCCCCACCGCCGTCACCGAAATGCCGCGCTCGCCGAACTCCTTCGCCGCCGCACGCGTGTAGTGCTCGACCGGCGCCTTCGTGCCCGCGTAGGCCGCGTAGTACGGCGTGAACGCACCGAGCAGCGCCGTCACCAGCGACACGATCTTGCCGTTGTCGTTCACGTGGCGGCCTGCCTCGCGCAGGAAGAAAAACGCCGACTTCGCGTTCACCGCGCTCATCTGGTCGTACTCGGCTTCGCTGATGTCGGTGAACGGCTTCTTCAGCACCTTGCCGACCGTGTTGATTGCGATGTCGGGACGACCGACCGCCGCAACCGCATCGGCGAACAGCTTCTCGACGGCCGCTGCATGCGTCAGGTCCGCCTGGAATGCGACGGCCTGCGCGCCGGCCGCCTCGATCGCAGCGACCGTCTTCTCCGCGTCCGCCTTCGAACTCGCGCTGTTGTAGTGAATCGCAACGGCCTTCGCGCCGTGCTCGGCCAGATCGCGCGCGATCAGCCCGCCCAGGTTCTTCGCGCCGCCCGCGATCAATACGGTTTTACCCTTGATGTCATGGTTTGCCATTTCGTTCTCCTGATTCAGACCATGTGCGCATGCACATGCGTCGTGTCGATTCGTATCGGTTGCCGCGCGCCGGCCTGCGCCGGTTGCCCGGTGCGTCACGCGTTCGCTTTCGGACGCAGCAGGTCCGAGAGGCCGACGCGATGCAGCATCTCCGCCCGCACGCGGTCAAGCACCGCGAAGCCGACGGCCGCACCGTCCTGCGTCGGATCGATATGGACGCGGAACGGCCGCTTGCCGAACGGCATGCCCACGATATCGACGATCGCGCGGGCCACTTCGCCGGCATCCGCGTCGGCGGGCACGATGTCCGCGAACGCCTTCAACACCTGGTCTCCGAACCCGGCATACGGTCCGGCGTCGTATTCGGCCGCACGCGTTTCATCGGCCGGCGTACCGGCATGCGCGAAATGGTTGGTGCCGCCCGTGAATGCACCCGGCACGACGATCGAAGTCTCGATGCCCCAGCGCGACAGCTCGCGCGCGTATTGCACCGCGATCGCATCCATCGCCGCCTTCGCCGCGAAATACGGCGCCAGATACGGCGGCGTGCCGCCCGCGGAACTGCTGCTGGATACCCACAGCAGCAGGCCGTTCCCGCGCTTGCGCATGTGCGGCAGCACCGCACGATTCACGCGCTGTGTGCTCAGCACGTTCACGTCGTACAGGTGCGCGTATTGCTCCGGCGTAAATGCTTCGGCGGGACCGAACACCATGTGCCCCGCGTTGTGTATCAGCACGTCGATGCGGCCGGCCTCGGCAATGACGCTGGCGACGCCGGCATCGACGGAATCCTGCGATTGCACGTCGATCTCGACGGTGCGCAGATCGACGCCTTGCGCTTTCGAATGCGCGACCATCTCCGCAACGACCGGCGCATTGCGTCCGGCCGTATCGCGCATCGACGCGAACACGGTGTGGCCGGCCGCCGCCAGCGCCTCGGCGGTCATGCGCCCGAAGCCGCTCGACGCGCCGGTGATGAGAATAGTCTTGCTCATGGTGATGCTCCTTGAATGACGACTGCAATCGATCGACACGCACGGATCGGCGTCAGACCATGCCGCCGTTGCTGCGCAGCACCTGGCCGTTGATCCAGCCGCCGTCCGGCCCGACGAGGAAGGAGATCGCATTCGCGATGTCGGACGGCGTGCCGAGACGCTCGAGCGGATTCATCTTCGACATGCGCTCGATCAGCTCGGCCGACTTGCCGTTCAGGAACAGGTCGGTCGCGGTGGGCCCCGGCGCGACCGCGTTGACGGTGATCGATCGGCCGCGCAGTTCTTTCGACAGGATGCCCGTCATCGCCTCGACCGCCGCCTTGGTGGCCGTATAGACGCCGTACGTCTCGGGTTTCAGCCCGACCACGCTGCTCGACAGGTTGACGATGCGCCCGCCGTTGCGCAGCCGGCGCGCGGCTTCACGCAGCGTATTGAAGGCCCCCTTCAGGTTGACGGCGACTTGGGTGTCGAACAGCGCGTCGTCGCTGTCGGCCAGTGGCGCCAGTTTCATGATCCCGGCGTTGTTGACCAGCACGTCGACACCGCCGAACGCGGCTTCGGCCGCGTCGAACAGCCTCGCCACGGCAGCGGGATCGCCGACGTCGGCCTGCACCGCGATCGCCTGCCCCCCCGCATCCGCGAGATCGCGCGCCAGGTCCTCGGCTTCGGCCGCCTTGCCCGCGTAATTGACGACCACGGCGAGCCCGTCGTCCACCAGCCGCCGCGAAATCGCCGCGCCGATCCCGCGCGACGCACCGGTCACGATCGCCACGCTTGTTCGAGTAGTCATGTCCGTTTCTCCATGGATCCGCGCCCGGCGCATCCGGGCGCATGCGTCACCCGCGCGATACCCGATCGCGGCGGGGTTCGATTCCCGATGACGCATTCGTTAATACTTAGTACACCGATACCATTCATCCGGATTCGTTCCGGATGAACCGGGTACCTGCTCAGCCGCGCTGCGTCGATCGCGACATGGTTTCCCACGCCCGGATATCGCGCTCGATCGATTCGGCGCGGCCGAGCATCGTGCCCACCGCATCGGCGCCGAGTGCGAAGTGGACCGGCGGCTTCGCGGCCTTGAGGATGTCGACGATCGCCTGCGCGCCCTTCTCCGGCACGTTGGGCTGCTTGCCCTGCAGCTGGCCGATAAAGCCGCGGAACTGGTCGGCCGGCGTGTCGGCATAGTCGTCGATCCGGTTCGACGAGTACGCCAGCGACCGTCCGGCGAACTGCGTTTCGAAAATGCCGATCGTCAGCACCGTCACATGAATGCCGAGCGGCGCGAGTTCGCCGGCCAATGCCTCGCCAAGCACGCCGGTCGCGGCCTTGGCCGCCGCGTACACGCCCAACCCCGGATAGCCGGCGAACCCTGCAATCGACGAGAACTGCACGATGTGGCCCGAGCGCTGGCGGCGCATCGTCGGCAGGACCGCGTGAATCACGCGCAACCCGCCGAAGAAATTCACGTCGAATATCTGCCGTGCGTCGGCTTCGGTCGTTTCCTCGACCGCCCCGACCGTGCCGACGCCCGCATTGTTGGCGAGCACGTCGATGCGGCCGAACCGCTCGAGCACGCGTTGCACGCCGGCCGTCACCGCGTCGGGCTGCGTGATGTCCATCAGCACGCCGAGCGCGCGCCCGGGTGCGAGCCGTTCGAATTCCGCGACCTGTTCGGCGCCGCGCACGGTGCCCGCGACCCGCGCGCCTTCCGCGAGCAGGCGTTGCGCCAGTTCGCGGCCGAGACCGGACGAAACGCCAGTGATCAGTACGACCTTGTCTGCCATCGTTGCGGTGTTCATTCGAAAACTCCGGATTCCTATGTGAAGGTGTTGAGATGGATCGAGTGTAGTCGAGCCGATCGTACGAATGAACGGGGGCCACCGAGATGAACTATCCACGATTGACTAACAATCGGTTCATCCATGGTAGCGCTCAGCCGGCGCCGGTTCTTTCAACCATGCGCACCGGAAAGTTGAAAATCCCGCGACCGAAAGCGATGCCGCGTCGCGACCGCCGCAATCGGTCTTTCGTCAGACAAGGCGACGGCGTCGCGACCCGGTACCGGTTTTGACAATTCTTGAAGCATCGCGCGCCGGCAAGGTGCAATAGTGGGCGCGCGCGTGCCGCAGAAGCATGCGGCACGTCACGCAGCCAACGGCATGGAGCCGTGCCGGCATCCGTTCGGAGTGGAAAACAGCATGAGCGACCCGCTTCCCAGGACGCATCGCTTTCACAGCGACGATCCCGACGAAGTGTCCGATTTCATCGGCACGATCTACGCCGACAATCAGTTCACGGCGCAGCACGCGGTTCGCCGGGACGTCAGCATGACGGGACACGAATGGAACGGCGTCGGCATCTATGACGTCGACTACCTGATGCCCTTTCACTTCCGCTCGAACGACGCGCGTCCGAACTACCTGTTCCTGTCGTGCCGTCGCGGCCACGCGCAATACGAAAGCGACGGTGCGGATGCGGGCTGCGCGGTGGGCGACGTGATGCCCGTTTCATCGACGGGTCGCTCGCTCTGCACGACGGGGCCCGACGGATTCGGCCATTTGTCGGTCATCATCGATGCGGAACGGATCAACGGCTTTCTCGCGCGATGGGTCGGCCGGCCCGGGCTCGCCCCGGTCGAGTTCGCGTTGACGCCGGCTGCGCCCGAGCTGCGCGCGCAATGGAACGCGGCGGCCGGATGCCTGCGCCGGATGATCCGGATGTCGCCGATCCCCGACGCCGCCGTCGACGCGCTGCTCGAACACATGCTGAAGCTCATGGTCACCGGTCACGCGAACAATCACGGTGCGTTGTTCGACCGCGATCGTTGCGCGCCCGAACATCAGGCGCGTGTCGCCATCCGCATGCTCGAGGAGGCGCCGCTGCGCTGGAAAACCCTCGGCGCAGTCGCACACGTCCTCGGATGCGCGACCGAAGCCCTGGAGCACGGTATTCGTCGCGTCGCCGGCAAGTCGTCGGCCGACCTGCGCAATGAAGCACGCTTTCGTCATGTCAACCGCGCACTCGCGCGCGGCGACAAGCCGGATTTCGATGCGACGCTGCATGCGTACGGGTTCGCGATCACCGCGCGCTTCGTGCGCGAGTACCACCGTCGCTTCGGCGAACCGCCCGGCGCCACCTATCGGCGCAACCCGAATGCCGCCGATCAGCCGCTGACGGCCGACACCGCGGCTGCGCCGCTGTGCGCGCAGACGATCAACCGGTTCATCGACGCGTCGCTGGAAAGCCGTATCGACACCGCCGATCTCTGCCGACTGGTCGGCATGAGCGAGCGCGCCACCATTGACGCGTTCAGGACGCAGTTTTCCCGCACGCCCGCGCAATACGTCATCGAGCGGCGGCTGGAACGCGCACGCTGGCTGCTCGAACACACGACGGACAGCATCCTGTCGATTGCGCTGGATTGCGGATTCGGCACGCAGAGCTACCTGTCGACCGCGATCAGGCGGCACTTCGGCGTGACGCCGAGAGCACTCAGGATGCGGACCGGGTCGGCCGGTCGAATCGAAACGGATCACGGGCAACGCGATCCGGATGAATAGGCGGGGTCACCGAATGCCGGCCTTGCGACATTTCTTCCGGAAACCGAATGGAGGTATCGGCCATTCACCCGAAAACGGAGGGAAGCACCGCCGGTGCACGCATCGCGCACCGGCGGTGCTTCCCTGTCACGCCCGCCCGTCAGACATGCAACGCATGCCCGAGCGCACGCAGCGCAGCCTCCTGCAGTGCTTCACCCAGCGTCGGATGCGCATGGATCGTGCCGCCGATGTCCTCCAGCCGCGCGCCCATTTCCAGCGACTGCGAGAACGCCGCGGCCAGCTCCGACACGCCGCGCCCGACCGCTTGCCAGCCGACGATCAGGTGGTTGTCGCGCCGCGCGACGACGCGCACGAAGCCGTCGGTCGCCTGCAGCGTCATCGCGCGCCCGTTCGCCGCGAACGGGAACGACGCGCTCACGCAATCGACACCGGCCGCCCGCGCATCGTCCGGCGACCAGCCGGCCGTGACGATCTCCGGATCGGTGAAGCACACGGCCGGGATCGACGCGGGCATGAACTTGCGGCGCTTCCCGGCGATCAGCTCGGCCACCATCTCTCCCTGCGCCATCGCGCGATGCGCGAGCATCGGTTCGCCGGCGACGTCGCCGATCGCCCATACGTTGCGCATCGACGTCCGGCATTCGTCGTCGATCCACAGCGCGCGACCGTTGCGATCGAGCGGCAACGACTCGAGCCCGAAACCGTCGACGCGCGGCCGGCGGCCAACCGCAACCAGCACGCGATCGGCCGGCAGCGTCTGCTCCGCGCCGTCGGCGGCCTGCACGCGCACCGCGCCCTGCTCCGCGAGGCCGAGCACCTTGTGGCCGAGCAGCAGCCGCACGCCGAGCCGCGCGAGCGAATCGGCAACCGGCCGCGCGAGTTCGGCATCGTACGCGGGCAACACGCGCTCCGCCGCTTCGACGACGCTCACGTCGACGCCGAGCTTGCGATAGACGATCCCGAGTTCGAGCCCGATGTATCCGGCCCCGACCACGACCAGCCGCTTCGGCAAGGTCGTGGGCGACAGCGCCTCGGTGGACGACACGACATGCCCGCCGAACGGCATCGACGGCAGCGCGACCGGTTCGGAACCGGTCGCGAGCAGCAGGTGCTCGCAACTGATCCGCGTCGTGTGGCCGCCGGCGACGACGTCGACGGTCTTGCCGTCGACCACCTGTGCGTCGCCGTGCAGCACGCGCACGCCGTTCTTCTTGAGCAGCGCGCCGACACCGCGCGTGAGCCGGTCGACGATGCCGTCCTTCCATGCGACGCTTTTCGCGATGTCGATCTCGGGCGTGCGCACGCGAATCCCGAGCGCGCCCTCGCCTGCATGGCCGCGCGCCTGTTCGAATGCGTCGGCCACGTGGATCAGCGCCTTCGACGGAATGCAGCCGATGTTCAGGCACGTGCCGCCGAGACGGTCGCGCTCGACGAGCACGGTCGGAATGCCGAGCTGGCCGGCGCGAATCGCGGCGACGTAGCCGCCCGGGCCGCCGCCGATCACCAGTAGCGTGGTGTGTTCGTTCTTCATTGCGCTCACTCCACGAACAGCAGTGCCGGGCGCTCGAGCACCGCGCGCACCGCCTGGATGAATTCGGCCGCGTCCGCGCCGTCGACGACACGATGGTCGAACGACGACGACAGGTTCATCATCTTGCGGGCGACGACCGCGCCGTCGCGGAACATCGGCCGCTCGACGATCCGGTTCACGCCGACGATGCCGACCTCGGGATGATTGATGACCGGCGTCGACACGATGCCGCCGAGCGCGCCGAGGCTCGAAATCGTGATCGTCGAGCCGCTCAGTTCGTCGCGCTGCGCGCGGTTCGTGCGCACCGCGTCGGCGAGCCGCGCGATCTCCGCGGAAATCGACCACACGTCCTTCGCTTCCGCGTGACGCAGCACCGGCACCGTGAGGCCGCCGTCCGTCTGCGTCGCGACGCCCATGTGCACCGCGCCGTAGCGCGTGACGACCCCCGCTTCGTCGTCGAAACGCGCGTTGATCTGCGGAAAGTCGCGCAACGCGATCACCATCGCGCGGATCAGCAGCGGCAGCGGCGTGAGCTTGCCGCGCGTGTCGCCGTAGCGGCGGTTCAGATCCGCCCGCAACGATTCGAGCTCGGTGACGTCGATCTCCTCGACGTAGCTGAAATGCGGAATGCGGCGCTTCGCTTCCTGCATCTTGCGCGCGATCGCGCGCCGCAAGCCGATGACCGGCACCTCGGTTTCGTCGTTGCGTTCGTCGTAGCCGTGCGCCCGCGATCCGCGTGCGCCGCGCGCCGCACCGCCGCCGCTGCCCGCATACGCATCGAGATCCGCGTGCAGGATCCGGCCGGCTTCCCCGGTGCCGCGCACATAACGCAGCTCGATGCCCATGTCCCATGCGCGCTGGCGCACGGCCGGCGACGCGAGCGGCCGTTCACCCGGCGCGAGTGCCGCGCGCGGCGGCTCCACGTGTTCCTTGCGTTCCGCGTGCTTCGCTTGACGCGGCTCCGCAGGCGCGTGCTTCGTCGCCGGCCTGGCGGGCGACTCTGCCGGCGCGTCGGCCACCGCCGTCGACGGCGCGGCCGCGACCGGTGCGGTTTCTACCTTTGATTCCCGCACCGGTGCGCCGGCCTTCAGGTTGCCGGCGCCTTCGACCTCGAGGCGGATCAGCTCGCTGCCGACCGCCATCATCTCGCCGATCCGGCCGCCGAGTTCGATCACCTTGCCCGTCACCGGCGACGGAATCTCGACCGCCGCCTTGTCGGTCATCACATCGGCGAGCGGCTGGTCTTCCTTGATCGTCTGCCCGACTTCCACGTGCCAGGCCACCAGTTCGACCTCGGCAATCCCTTCGCCGATATCCGGCATCTTGATGACATGAATCCCCATCTCACGCCTCCATCACGCGTCGCAACGCTTCACCGACCCGGGCCGGGCCCGGAAAGTACGCCCACTCCTGCGCATGCGGGTATGGCGTGTCCCAGCCCGTCGTGCGCTCGACCGGCGCCTCGAGGTGGTAGAAGCAATGTTCCTGGACCAGCGACACTAGTTCCGCCCCGTAACCGCAGGTGCGCGTCGCCTCGTGCACCACGACGCAGCGCCCGGTCTTGCGCACCGACGCGACGACCGTGTCGAGGTCGAGCGGCCACAGCGTGCGCAGGTCGATCACCTCCGCATCGATGCCCGTCTCCTCGGCCGCGGCGAGCGACACGTGTACCGTCGTGCCGTAGGTCAGCACCGTCACGTCGTTGCCGGGACGCACCACGGCGGCCGTATCGAGCGGCACCGTGTAGTAGCCCTCAGGCACCGCGCTCGACGGATGCTTGAGCCACGACGTGACGGGTCGGTCGTGATGGCCGTCGAACGGCCCGTTGTACAGCCGTTTCGGCTCGAGGAAGATCACCGGATCGTCGTTCTCGATCGACGCGATCAGCAGCCCTTTCGCGTCGTACGGATTCGACGGCATCACCGTGCGCAGCCCGCACACCTGCGTGAACATCGCCTCCGGGCTCTGGCTGTGCGTCTGGCCGCCGTAGATACCGCCGCCGCAGGGCATGCGGATCGTCATCGGTGCGGTGAACTGGCCGGCGGAGCGATAGCGCAGCCGCGCGCCTTCCGACACGATCTGGTCGGATGCCGGGTAGAAATAATCGGCGAACTGGATCTCGCACACCGGGCGCAGCCCGTATGCGCCCATCCCCACCGCCGCGCCGACGATCCCGCTTTCGGAGATCGGCGCATCGAACACGCGCGACTTCCCGTATTTGTTCTGCAGTCCTTCGGTACAGCGGAACACGCCGCCGAAATAACCGACGTCCTGCCCGAACACGACCACGTCGCTGTCGCGCCCGAGCATCACGTCCATCGCCGAGCGCAGCGCCTGGATCATCGTCATCGGCTGCGCTGCCGTGCCTGTCTCGTGTTGCGCCATGATCATGCTCCCAGTTCCTGGCGCTGACGGCGCAGGTGCGCAGGCAGCTCCTTGTAGACGTCGTCGAACATCGAGGCCGGCGACGGAATCCGGTCGTCGGCCAGCGTGCCGAATTTTTCCGCTTCCTTCTGCGCGGCGATCACCTCGGCCTCGAGCTCGGCCGTCAACGCTTCGTGTGCGCTGTCCGACCAGATGCCCTTGACGATCAGGTGACGCTTGAAGCGTTCGACAGGATCGCCGAGCGGGAAATGGGACCAGTCGTCGCTCGGCCGGTACTTGGTCGGATCGTCCGACGTCGAATGCGCGCCCGCACGATAGGTCACCCACTCGATCAGCGTCGGGCCGAGGTTGCGGCGCGCACGTTCGGCCGCCCAGCTCGACGCCGCGTAGATCGCGAGGAAGTCGTTGCCGTCGACGCGCAGCGACGCGATCCCGCAGCCGACGCCGCGCCCCGCGAACGTCGTGCCCTCACCGCCCGCGATCGCCTGGAACGTCGAGATCGCCCACTGGTTGTTGACGACGTTCAGCACGACCGGCGCGCGGTACACGTGCGCGAACGTGAGCGCGGTGTGGAAGTCGGATTCGGCCGTCGCGCCGTCGCCGATCCACGCGGACGCGATCTTCGTGTCGCCCTTGATCGCCGACGCCATCGCCCAGCCGACCGCCTGGATGAACTGCGTCGCGAGGTTGCCGGAAATGGAGAAGAAGCCCGCGTCGCGATCCGAGTACATCACGGGGAGCTGGCGGCCCTTGAGCGGGTCGCCTTCGTTCGACATCAGCTGGCAGATCATGCGCTCGAGCGGCACGTCGCGCGCGATCAGGATGCTCTGCTGGCGGTAGGTCGGGAAGCACATGTCGCCGTCGCGCAGCGCCATCGCATGCGCGGTGCCGATCGCCTCTTCGCCGAGGCTCAGCATGTAGAAGGAGATCTTCTTCTGGCGCTGCGCGATCATCATGCGCGCGTCGAAAATGCGGGTCTTGAGCATCGCGCGCAGGCCGGCGATCAGCCGCGCATCGTCGAGATCCGGTGCCCACGGGCCGACGGCCTTGCCGTTGTCGTCGAGCACGCGCACGAGGCTGCGGGCGAGATCGGCGGTGTCCGCCGCGGCTACGTCGATCGGCGGGCGGCGGACTGCGCCGGCCGGCGATAGATGCAGGTAGGAAAAATCCGTCTTGCAGCCCGGGCGCCCGGTGGGCTCCGGCACATGCAGACGCAATGGCTCTGACAGGCTCATCGTGTCGTCTCCACGCTCGATTGTGTCTCACGCTGTTTGGGAACGCGCGACCGGTTGCCGGCCTGCGCGTGGGCTGACGGGCGGATAAGCACGTCAACCTTCAAAATTTATGCCCTGCGGCGACGGACGTCGATGCCCAAGCCGCTCGATCGCGGTGAGCAGATTTGCCATGACAGGCGTCGGCAGGCCATCTGCATTGCGGGCGGGGTAACCCACGACGCATTTGCGGCGGTGCGGTACCCGGTACGCAGTGCCGGGGCATCGGCGCCGGACGGATCGGCGCACCCGGGCTGCATGACGACACGAAGCAAAAGACCCCGCGGAATCCTGGATATCCGCGGGGTCTTTTGTCGTCTGTTCGGGCGCGTCAGCGCGCCCTGGACGATCGTTGCGGCGTGCGACGGATCATGCGTCGGGGCGAAACAGGTCGAACCGGCTGTCGGGCTTGACGTGCACGTAGGCCGACGGGCCGCCCGCGCGCAGAATGATGCCGGCGCCGAACGTGTCGAAGATGCCGTCCTTCAGCAGATCCTGCCGGATATGAACGGCGATGACCTCGCCGAGCACCAGCGACGCCGGCGTTTCCACGCCCTGGTGATCGCGCAGGCGAACCACGTCGGTCACCTTGCATTCGAAGTTGACGCCGCTTTCCGCCACGCGCGGCACGTCGACCAGGCGCGACGGCACGGCGGTCAGGCCGCCAAGTTCGAACTCGTCTACCTCATACGGCACCGCGGCACACGTCTGGTTCATCCGCTCGGCAAGCTCGCGCGTGGCGAGGTTCCACACGAACTCGCCGGTCTCCTGCACGTTGCGCAGGCTGTCCTTGGCGGCGACGCTCGAAAAGCCGATGATCGGCGGATGGTAGTTGAATGCGTTGAAGAAGCTGTAGGGCGCGAGGTTGACCGTACCGTCGCTGCCGCGCGACGAGATCCAGCCGATCGGGCGCGGGCCCACGATCGCGTTCAAGGGATCATGTGCAAGGCCGTGGCCTTGCGACGGTTCGTAATAGTGGTGGGTCGAATCGGTCATGACGGGCGGTCTTGCGGCATGCAAACTGCGTTGGATTCCATCGGCGAATCACACGCGCCGATGACGGTAACGGCGTTCGGTACGACGTGCGCGGCCAGTATCACACGGCGTCGCGTTCGCTGCCTCGAAGGGCCGGTGGACGCAGATGAACCGCAAGGCGCCGTCGCGCGGATCGAACGACCGGACGAAGGCAGCGCGACAACGGCAACGTTCCGCGCTCACGCGTGTCCGGACGCACCAAAAACAAAAAACCCGCGAGCGCATGGCTTCTCGCGGGCTTTCTTCCCTTCATCGAATCGCGCTGAAAGCGATCGTGGTGCCGGGGACCGGACTCGAACCGGCAAGCCAGTTAAGGCGGCGGATTTTCGTCACACTGCTTCTTTCAAAGCCGGCGTCGCGGACGCGATGCCGTTCGTGCGCTGGACTATGCCTTCACCGTCGCGCGCGGGCGTGCCTGCTGCCCGTGCGCCTTAGGCGCCCCCCGTCTAGTCTCTACACCTTCCTCGCGGATGCCGCGAGGCTTGGCTCGGCGTTGCCTCGATGCGCGCATCAGGGGTTTCGCCGAATTTGAAGGGTTCTGCACCGACCGTTTCCGGCCGGGCACTCAATCTTTTAAGTCCGCTATGTTTACCAATTTCATCACCCCGGCAAGAGGGCGGACGCGATTCTACCATTGCTTGCGCATGCGTTCCCTTATTCTGCGCCGCCGCATGGCGACATCTCCCGGCGCCGCACGGATTCATCCTGTGCAATCGAAGCCGGAACAGCGCCGCCCACGATTTTCTCCCGCGCCGCAACATCCCCGATACAATCGGATCCGCGTCGTCCGGCGGCCCCATCCGTCAGATGTTTGTATCGCGCTTTTTGCGAAACAGGCATCGCTTGCGTCATCGCGAAGTCACAAACGTTTTCGATAATTTCTCGGCCGAAAACGTTTACATCGCGTTATTTCATGACCTCGACCATCAAGGACGTCGCTGCCCTCGCGGGCTTCTCGATCGCCACCGTCTCGCGCGCGATCAACGCACCGCATACCGTCAGCCCCGCCACGCTGCAGACCATCCGCACCGCGATCGACACGCTGCAATTCCGCCCGAGCCCGCTCGGCCGGCAACTGCGCGGCGAGCGCACGCGGCTCGTCGGCGTCGTCGTGCCGACGCTGTCGAACCCCGTGTTCGCCGACTGCCTGCAAGGCATCGACGAGCTCGCGACCGCGGCCGGCTTCAAGCTGATCCTGATGACGACCGAATACGACGCGGCGCGCGAGCGTCACGCGATCGAGACGCTGCGCGAGCAGCGCGTCGAAGGGCTGATCCTCACCGTCGCCGACGCGGACACGCACCCGTTGCTCGACATGCTCGACCACGAAGGCCCGCACTACGTGCTGATGCACAACGACACGCAGCGCCGCCCGTCGGTGTCGGTCGACAACCGCAGCGCCGCGTATGACGGCGTGCGCCTGCTGACCGCGCGCGGTCACCGCCGCGTGCTGATGCTGGCCGGCTCGCTCGCCGCGTCGGATCGCGCACGCCAGCGCCATCTCGGTTATGCGCAGGCACTCGAGGAAAGCGGCGTTGCCACGCTGCCTCCGGTCGAAGTCGACTTCAACGCGCCCGAGCTGCCCGATGCGGTGCTCGCCCATCTCACCGCACACGCGACGCGCCCGACCGCCCTCTTCTGCAGCAACGACCTGCTCGCGATGGTCGTGATGCGCGGCCTGCGCCGCGCGGGCTTCTCGATCCCGGACGACCTGTCGGTGCTCGGCTTCGACGGGATCGCGATCGGCGAATTGCTCGCGCCGCCGCTCGCGAGCGTCGCGACGCCGAACCGCGACATCGGTCGCCACGCATGGCAACGTCTCGTCGAATGCATCGGCGGCGCGGCGATCGAACGCTCGTCGCTGATCCTGCCGCACGTGGTGCGCGACGGCGCGACCGTCGCCCCGCCGGCCACCGACCTGCAACTGCGCAAGGCCTGAACGCGCACACCGCCCCTGATCGCCTCACCCCAGCGCCTCACCCTCGCCCGGAGACCTACCGTGTCCTTTCGCCTGACCTCGCTGCTGCGCGCGCTCGCAGCTCCCGTAGCCTGCGCCGCGCTTATCGCCGGCGCGCCCGCCGCCCACGCCGACGAAACGGCGATCTGCTACAACTGCCCGCCCGAATGGGCCGACTGGGCCGCGCAGATCGCGGCGATCAAGCAGAAGACCGGCATCCGCGTGCCGTTCGACAACAAGAACTCGGGCCAGTCGATCGCGCAGCTGATCGCCGAGCAGAAGAGCCCGGTGGCCGACGTCGTCTACCTCGGCGTGTCGTCGGCGTTCCAGGCGAAGGACAAGGGCGTGATCGCGCCGTACAAGCCCGCGCACTGGAACGACATCCCCGCGAACCTGAAGGACCCGCAAGGCTACTGGTTCGCGATCCACTCGGGCACGCTCGGCTTCTTCGTGAACAAGGACGCGCTCGACGGCAAGCCGGTGCCGCGCTCGTGGGCCGACCTGCTGAAGCCGGAATACAAGGGCATGGTCGGTTATCTCGACCCGTCGAGCGCGTTCGTCGGTTATGCGGGTGCGGTCGCCGTGAACCAGGCGCTCGGCGGCAGCCTCGACAACTTCAAGCCGGCGCTCGACTGGTTCCGCAAGCTGAAGGCGAACGCACCGATCGTGCCGAAGCAGACCGCGTATGCGCGCGTGCTGTCGGGCGAGATTCCGATCCTGCTCGACTACGACTTCGATGCGTATCGCGCGAAGTACAAGGACAGCGCGAACGTCGAGTTCGTGATTCCGAAGGAAGGCACGATCGCGGTGCCGTACGTGATGAGTCTCGTGAAGGGCGCGCCGCACGACGCGAACGGCAGGAAGGTGCTCGATTTCGTGCTGTCCGACGAAGGCCAGAAGCTGTGGGCCAACGCGTACCTGCGCCCGGTGCGCGCACAGGCGCTCGGCGCCGACGTCGCGTCGAAGTTCCTGCCGGCGAGCGAATACGCCCGCGCGAAATCGGTCGACTTCGGCAAGATGGCGGCCGGCCAGCAGGCATTCGGCCAGCAGTACCTGCAAGTGATGCAGTAAGCGCCAGGACGCAACCGATGCTCGACCTGACTTTCCCGCTGCGCTGGCGCGTCGCGCTCGTCGCGCCGGCGCTCGCGGTGTTCGCCGCCTTCTGGCTGCTGCCGATGGCGGCGCTCGTCCGGGTGTCCGCCGACGGCGCATTCCTCCCGCACTACGCGGCCCTGCTCGGCAATGCACGCTACATGAAAAGTCTCGGCGAGACCGTCGCGCTCTCCGCGGGCGTCACGCTCGCGACGCTCGCGCTGTCGACGATCTCGGGCCTCCTGCTCGCGCGCCGCGAATTCGCGGGCAAGCGCGTGCTGCTCGCGCTGCTCACGTTCCCGCTCGCGTTCCCGGGCGTCGTGGTCGGCTTCATGGTGATCATGCTCGCCGGCCGGCAGGGGCTGATCGGCATGCTGTCCGCGAAGCTCACGGGAGACAAGTGGGTGTTCGCGTACTCGGTCGCCGGGCTGTTCGTCGGCTACCTGTACTTCTCGATTCCACGCGTGATCATCACCGTGATCGCGGCCGCGTCGAAGCTCGACGCGTCGCTCGAGGAAGCCGCGCGCTCGCTCGGCGCGTCGCCGTGGCGCATCTTCGTCGACATCGTGCTGCCGGCGCTCGCGCCGGGCCTGATCGCGGCCGGCGCGATCTGCTTCGCGACCGCAATGGGCGCGTTCGGTACCGCATTCACGCTCGCCACCGACCTGAACGTGCTGCCGATGACGATCTACACCGAGTTCACGCTGAACGCGAACATCGCGACGGCGGCCGGCCTGTCGATCGTGCTCGGCATCGTCACCTGGGCCGTGCTCGCGCTCGCGCGCCGCTTCACCGGCCACACCGCCGCCGCCGCGGCCTGAGGATTTCCGCATGCAATCGCTTTCCGGCTCTTCCGCGCCGTCGCCGTCGCCTTCGCCGGCACCTGCTCCCGCGCAGGCGAACGGTGTCGCCCGCCGCGCGCCGCGCGTCACCGGCGCGCGCATGATCGCCGCGCTGCAATGGGGCGTCACGCTGCTGCTGTGCGCGTTCCTGATCGTGCCCGTCGTGATGTCGGTGCTCGCAGGCCTCACCGTCAACTACTTTCGCGGCCTGTCGAGCGGCCTCACGCTGCGCTGGCTGGAACAAGTGTGGCAGCAGTATCACGGCTCGGTCGCGCTGTCGCTCTACGT
This sequence comes from Burkholderia sp. AU4i, assembly GCF_000466765.1. Taxonomy (NCBI): domain Bacteria; kingdom Pseudomonadati; phylum Pseudomonadota; class Betaproteobacteria; order Burkholderiales; family Burkholderiaceae; genus Burkholderia; species Burkholderia sp. AU4i. The sequence goes on from NZ_ASSI01000073.1 coordinate 42,227, forward strand.
CGCGTTCGCGACGCTCGCGATCGTGCTCGTCGTCGGCGTGCCGGCCGGTTATGCGCTCGCGCGCAGCAGGCACCGCGTCGCACGCGCGATCGAGGAGGCACTGGTGCTGCCCGTCGCGCTGCCCGGCCTCGCGTCGGCGCTCGCGCTGCTGGTCGTCTACGGCGGCTTCACCGCGTTCCGGATGAGCCTGTGGTTCATCGTCGCCGGCCACGTCGTGTTCACGCTGCCGTTCATGGTGCGCGCGGTGGCAGCCGTCGCGGCCGGTGCCGACCTGCGCACGCTCGAGGAAGGTGCGGCCAGCCTCGGCGCATCATTCGTCACGCGCTTCGTCACGATCGTGCTGCCGAACCTGCGCCCCGGCATCGTTGCGGGCGCGCTCGCGGTACTCACGCTGTCGATCGGCGAATTCAACCTCACGTGGATGCTGCACACGCCCGACACCAAGACGCTGCCGGTCGGACTCGCCGATACCTATGCGTCGCTGCGCCTCGAAGTCGGCAGCGCGTACACGATCCTGTTCCTGCTGATGACGCTGCCGCTGCTCGTCGCGATGCAGTGGCTCGGCGTCGATCCATCCGGCTCACGCGCGCTCAAGAAGCGCCCGCGCTGAATCTCTCGCAGACATGAAACTCGATTCCACTCCCATCACCCTGACCCGCTGTGCGAAGACGTTCCGCGGCACGCGCGTGCTCGAACCGCTCGACCTGTCGATCGGCGCGGGCGAAACGCTCGTGCTGCTCGGGCCGTCGGGCTGCGGCAAGACGACCACGCTGCGCCTGATCGCGGGCCTCGACACGCCGGACGCCGGCGGCACGATCGCCTTCGGCCACGACGACGTCACCGCGTTGCCGATCGAGCGCCGGCAGGTCGGCATGGTGTTCCAGAACTACGCGCTGTTTCCGAACCTGACGGTGCGCGGCAACGTCGGCTACGGGCTGAAGATCCGCAAGACCGAGCCGCGCGCGCTGCGCACGCGCGTCGACGAGCTGCTCGCGATGATGCGGCTCGACGCGCATGCGGACAAGCCGGTCGACCAGCTGTCGGGCGGCCAGCGCCAGCGCGTCGCGCTGGCCCGCGCGCTGGCGGTGCGGCCGCGCGTGCTGCTGCTCGACGAGCCGCTGACCGCGCTCGACGCGAAGCTGCGCGACGTGCTGCGTCGCGAGATGAATGCGCTGCTGCGCGAGCTCGGCGTGACGACGGTCTACGTAACGCACGACCAGGCCGAAGCGATGGAGCTCGGCGACCGGATCGTCGTGATGGGCGCGGGCCGCATCGAGCAGATCGGCACGCCGCGCGACATCTACTACCACCCGGCGAACCGCACGGTCGCGCAGTTCATCGGCACGCTGAACCGGCTCGCCGGGCAGTGGCGCGACGGCACGCTGGTGACCACGGGCGGCGCGATCACCACGCCGCACGCGGCCGACGAGTGGTTCTTCCGCCCCGAGGATGCGCAGCTCGCCGATCCCGCGCATGCGCCGCTGCGCGGCGCGGTCAGCGCGTGCGCGTTCCTCGGCGAACGCACGCGGCTCACGATCGAGCACGCGGCCCCCGATGCGCTCGTGATCGACGTGCCGGGCCGCATCGCGCTCGCACGCGGTACGGCGGTCGGCCTTGCGATCGCACCGGAAGGCCTGATCGCGCTCGGCGCGTAATCGGTCGTTCGGGCATCATTCATGCAGCCCCCTACCGCGGCGCGCGACGCCGCCGCGACAACAACCAGACGATTCCGAGGAACGACGATGCTGCTTGCTCAAATCAGCGATCTCCACATCAAGCGTCCGGGCCAGCTCGCGTACCGGCGCGTCGACACGGCGGCCGCGCTCGCGCGCTGCATCGACAGACTGAACGCGCTCGTGCCGCGCCCCGACGCCGTGCTCGTCACCGGCGACCTCACCGACTTCGGCCACGATGAAGAGTACGGCAACCTGCGCGGGCTGCTCGCGGCGCTCGAGATTCCGTACTACCTGATGATCGGCAATCACGACGACCGCGCCGGGCTGCGCCGCGCGTTTGCCGATCGCGCCGAGCTGCAGGATGGCGAATTCGTGCAGTACGCGCTCGACGTCGGCGCGGTGCGCGTGCTCGCGCTCGATTCGCAGGTACCCGGTGCAAGCCACGGCGACCTGTGCGACGCACGGCTCGCGTGGCTCGCCGCGCAGCTCGACGCCGCGCGCGACCGGCCCGTGATCGTCGCGCTGCATCATCCACCGTTCGCGGCGGGAATCGGCCACATGGACAAGCTCCGCCTCGCGCCCGCCGCCGCCGCGAAACTCGACGCGTTGCTGCGCGCTCATCCGAACGTCGAGCGCGTGCTGTGCGGCCACGTGCATCGCACGATGTTCACGCGCTTCGGCGGCACGCTCGCGTCCGCGGTGCCGTCGCCCGCGCATCAGGTCGCCTTCGACCTGCGAACCGACGCGCCGTCCGCATTCCGGCTCGAGCCGCCGGCGTTCGCGGTTCACCGTCATGCGCCCGATACGGGGATGACGTCGCATCACGTGTATGTCGATGAAGGCGCCGGGCCTTATCCGTTCTACGAGCCGACGGGCGAGCTGGTCGATTGACGGAGTGAAGCGCGCGCGGTGACGGGGCGGCGGACGGCCGGTTTGCCGATTTGCCGGTTTGCCGGTTTGCCGACTTGCCGATCTGCCGATCTGCCGATCTGCCGATCTGCCGATCTGCCGATCTGCCGATCTGCCGATTTGCTGATTTGCTGATTTGCTGATTTGCTGATTTGCTGATCTGCCGATCTGCCGACTCTGCCGGCTTCGCCGGTCCGCCGCCCCGCCGCGTGCCCGGCAGGATTCACGCCGCTCCGGTATGATCGGCAGCCTTGACCGGCGCCCCGCGCGCCTGCGCACCCGACGCGTGCGCCGCGCGCCGCGCCGCCCCACTCCGTCCGCGCAGCCATGTCCACCGCCTCCACCGACCATCCGACCGACGCCGCCTCGCCCCACTATTCGCGCAGCCTGCTGTTGCTGCTCGCGACGATCGCGGGCGTATCCGTCGCGAACATCTATTACAACCAGCCGCTGCTCGACAGCTTCCGCTCCGCGTTTCCCGACGGCGCCTCGTGGATCGGCGCGGTGCCGACCGCGACGCAGCTCGGCTATGCGGCCGGCATGTTCCTGCTCGCGCCGCTCGGCGACCGCTTCGACCGCCGCCGGCTGATCCTGATGCAGATCGCCGGCCTGTCGGTCGCGCTGATCGTCGCGGCCGCCGCGCCGTCGCTGGCCGTGCTCGCCGTCGCGAGCCTCGCGATCGGCGTACTCGCGACGATCGCGCAGCAGGCCGTGCCGTTCGCCGCCGAGATCGCGCCGCCGGCCGAACGCGGGCACGCGGTCGGCACCGTGATGAGCGGCCTGCTGCTCGGCATCCT
>NZ_ASSI01000074.1:0-53953 GCF_000466765.1 Burkholderia sp. AU4i
CCCGCCAGCGCGCGGCGACGAGGTCGGCGCGCCGGCCGAGCAGCGCGGCCGGGAGGTCGGCCGGCACCGCGAGCGCGGCGGTCGGCAGCGGCGCGGGCCGCACGAGCGCAAGGCCGCGGTCGGGGCCGGCGCCGAGCAGGATCGCGAGCGCGATGCGCGCACTGTCGATCGCCTGGGCCGTGCGCGCCTGCTCGCGCGTCGCGGCCGCGACTTCGCTTTCCGCCTGGCGCTGTTGCGCGACGTTGTCGATGCCCTTGGTGACACGCTGGCGCGTGAGCGTGAGCGCTTCGTCGGCGCGCGCGTATTCGGCCCGCGCGACGTCCTGCTGATCGAACGCATACGCGAGATTCACGTAGGCGCGCGCAACGTTGACCGACAGCAGCACGCGCGCGGCCTGCGCATCGATCTGCGCGGCGCGCGCTTCGCCGAGCGCGGCTTCCCACGCGGCGCGGCGCCCGCCCCACAGATCGAGATCCCAGCTCAGGCCGAGATTGACCTCGCGTGTGTGGCTGAAGAAGCCGCCGCCCTCGCCCGACGAAAACTGGGTACCGGACAGCCGCTCGGCCTTTGCGCTCGCGCGGCCGTCGAGATGCGGCAGCCGCGCGGCCCGCGCTTCGATCACCAGCGCCTGCGCTTCGCGTGCGCGCGCATCGGCGGTCGCGAGATCGGGGTTGCCGGCGAGCGCCTCGTCGATCAACGCGCTCAGTTGCGCGTCGTTCAGCGCGCGCCACCAGTCGGCGGCCGGCCAGTCGGCGGCGGGCGCATGCGCGAGGCTGCGCGATGCGGCGAGCGTATCGGCGCCGCGCAGCGTGCCTGCGGGTGCGAGCCCGTCGCGGTTCGCGCACGCGCCGAGCACGACGAGCACGGCGGCGGCGGCGATTCGCGACATGACGCGCAGTGCGCCGGCATCGCGTGCCCAGGGAGCAAGTGCTGCATGCATCGCATTCCTCTGCTTCGTATCGGTTTGAACACGACACGCATTGTTGGACGCCCCAGGGCAAAGCTGATAATGTTGTTTAGACAAAAAATAATGAATTCCGGCCATGCCCATCCGAGACACTTCTCCACCGCGCACCGTGCAGCGCGCCGATTCCGATCCGAGCGAACGCGAGGACGGCCCGTCACTGATCGCCGTCTGGGGGGAGGACGACGGCAGCAACACCTACCGGCTCGGCACCCGCGAGGTCGACTGGCACAGCCATCTGCGCGGGCAGGTGTTCTGCGTGGAAAGCGGTTTCGCGCACGTGCGCACGCCGCACGGTTCGTGGCTGTTGCCGCCGCATCGCGCGGGCTGGATTCCGCCCGGCGAGCAGCACAAGGTCAGCATCAGCGGCGCGTTGAGCGGCTGGAGCGTCGTGATCGCACCGGCCGCAAGCCGGCGGATGCCGGGGCAGCCATGCGTGATCGCGATCACCGAGCTGATGCGCGCGCTCGTGCGGCGCGCCGTGTCGTGGGCGGATCAGGACAGGCTCGACGTCGAGCAGGCACGCATCAGCGTCGTGCTGCTCGACGAGATGCGCCGCGCACCGCACGAGCCGCTGCACCTGCCGATGCCGCGCGACCGGCGGCTGCTGCGCATCGCCAACGCGATCCTCGGGCAGCCGCACGACAGCCGCACGCTCGAGGCGTGGGCCGAATGGGCCGGGCTGTCCGCCCGCACGCTGAGCCGGCTGTTCGTCGCCGAAACCGGCACGAGCTTCGCGCAATGGCGCCAGCAGGCGCGCCTCACGCATGCGCTCGAACGTCTCGCGAGCGGCGACAGCGTCGCCAACATCGCCGACGCGCTGGGCTATGCGACGCCGAGCAACTTCATCGCGATGTTCCGCCGCGCGTTCGGCGATTCGCCCGCGCATTACTTCGCGAAGCGCAGGCAGCCGTAGCGCGGTACGGCCCTGCCCCTATCACCCCTGCCAGTACAGCACCCGCATCGACGTCGTTATAGTCGCCGTGCGACCGGCCGGTCGGTCGCTCAATGTGACTTGTGGAGGGTGTCGATGTCGAATGCCGTTGGGTCGGACCACACGCCGATCGTCTCCGAGCAGCAGCTCGCCGATCATCTGGCCGCCGGCTGCAAGCCGGCCGTGCAGTTCCGGATCGGGACCGAGCACGAGAAGTTCGTCGTCGCGCGTGCGACGCACGCAGCCGCGCCTTACGACGGGCCGTCGGGAATCGCCGCGGTGCTCGCGGGGCTGCAAGGCGACGGCGCGCCGATCGTCGATGCCGGGCGGACCGTCGGCGTGATCCAGCGCGACGGCGCCGCGATCTCGCTCGAGCCGGCCGGCCAGCTCGAACTGTCGGGTGCGCCGCTCGAAACGCTGCACGATACGCATGCCGAGCTGCATGCGCACCTCGCCGCGGTGCGCGACGCGTGCGAACCGCTCGGCCTGCGCTGCGCGCCGCTGGGGTTTCACCCTCACCTTGCGCGCGCGGCACTGCCGTGGATGCCGAAGCAGCGTTACGGGATCATGCAGCGCTACATGCCGCGCGTCGGGACGCGCGGGCTCGACATGATGCAGCGCACCTGCACCGTGCAGGTCAACCTCGATTTCGCATCGGAAAGCGACATGGCGCGCAAGATGCGCGTGTCGCTTGCGTTGCAGCCCGTCGCGACCGCGCTGTTCGCGAACTCGCCGTTTGCCGAAGGCAGGCCGACCGGCCTCCTGTCGACGCGCGCGCACACGTGGCTCGACACCGACGAGGATCGCTGCGGGGTACCTGCGCTGTTCCTGTCGCGCAGCTTCGGTTTCGAGCGCTACGTGAGCTGGCTGCTCGACAACGTGCCGATGTATTTCGTGCGGCGCGGCGACCGCTACGCGGACGCGACCGGATGGACGTTCCGCGATTTCATGCGACGCCGCATTCCGCATCTCGAGGGCGAGACGCCGACTCTCGGCGACTTCGCCGACCACCTGACGACGGTCTTCACCGAAGTGCGGCTCAAGCGCTACCTCGAGATGCGCGGCGCCGATGCGGGTTCGCCCGCCATGATGGTCGCGCTGTCGGCATTCTGGACCGGCCTGCTGTACGACCCGACCGCGCTGTCGGAAGCCGAGACGCTGGCCGCCGCGATCGACCGCGGCGCGCTGCTGACCCTGCGGCGCGACGTGCCGCGTTTCGGGCTCGGCGCGTCGGTCGACGGCCGCCTGTTGCGCGCGTTCGCGGCCGATGCGCTCGCGATCGCGCATCGCGGCCTGCGCGCGCGGGCGCGCAGGGATGCGGCCGGCCGCGACGAATCCGTGTATCTCGCGCCGCTCGACGAGATCGTCGCCGGTGCGCCGACCCAGGCCGAGCACTGGCTTGCCCGCTATCGCGACGCGTGGGCCGGCGACGCGACGCGGATCTACGACGAAGCCGAAACCTGACCGCGTCGCGCGGGGCCGCTCATGCGCAGCACGCGAGGAGCGGCTCGTGCGCGAACTCGACGTCCGGCACCGGCGCATGCCCGCGCCGGCGCGCACGAACCGCGTGCGCGAGCGTCTCGAGGAGCTGCGTGGTATCGGCGAACGAGAGGCATGCGTCGGTGATGCTCTGCCCGTAGCGCAGCGGCACGCCGGGCACGAGATCCTGGCGCCCTTCGATCAGGTTCGACTCGACCAGCACGCCGACGATGCGCGTATCGCCGGCCGCGACCTGCGCGGCGACCGCCGTGCCGACACCCAGCTGATTGCGGAACTGGCGGCGGCTGTTGCCGTGGCTGACGTCGATCATCACGCGCGGCGCGCAGTGCGCGGCCGCCATGCGTTCGCATGCGGCATTCACCGCGGCTGCATCGAAATTCGGCTCGCGTCCGCCGCGCAGCACGACGTGCGTATGCGGATTGCCGGGCGAGGCCGCCGCGCATAGCCGGCCGCCCGTGTCGACCGATAGGAAGCGATGCGCGCGCGCGGCCGCGCACATCGCATCGACGGCCACCTGGACATTGCCGTCGGTGCCGTTCTTGAAACCGATCGGGATCGGCAGCGACGACGCCAGCTCGCGATGCACCTGCGATTCCACGGTGCGGGCGCCGATCGCCCCCCATGCGACCAGGTCGGCGAGGTAGCGCGGCGACAGCGGATCGAGAAACTCGGTCGCCGCCGGCATCTCCGCGCCGTTGATGTCGCACAGCAGCGCGCGGGCCGTATGCAGCCCCGTGTCGATCCGTTCGCTGCCGTCCAGCAGCGGGTCGTTGATGAGCCCCTTCCAGCCGACCGTCGTGCGCGGCTTCTCGAAGTACACGCGCATCACGATTTCCAGCTCGTCCGCGAAGCGCGCGCGTTGCAGCGCGAGCCGTGCCGCATAGTCGCGCGCCGCGGCCGGGTCGTGCACCGAGCACGGGCCGGCGATGACCACGAGACGGTCGTCCGTGCCGTTCAACACGTCGACGATCGCGTGGCGAGCCAGATGAACCGTGCGCGACGCGCGCAACGCGGGCTGCAGCGCGCAGGCCAGATCCGCGGGGGACGGCAGGTGCAGCTCGGCGTCACGGTTCGTCGTCCAGGTATTCGCATGCATGGGGACTGCCCTCCTGTCGATAATTCGGGGGATTTTTTACTACAGCGCGACTGTATTGAATGGTGCTTTCCGTGCGCAACTAACATAGTTGCCAGTTTCTAATTCATAACCTTATGAATGACAGAAATAAACAAGAGGATCGGAAATTCAGGCATTGGGTTTGCCTGATTTCGAGACACGTTCCGGGCCGGGACTGTGATTTTCCATTCTCGATTCTGGAGCATTTTATGGCGCACGGATGCCGATTGTTCAACCTTTCGAAGCGGGTCGCTATTCGTTCTGATAGTGGCGTCGCGATAGGCGTTCAATTAATTTTCAGATTCCTGAAAGGCCGATCAGGTTCATATATATAAATCAACCCAGTCATTGCGGAGAATCACCATGTCGAAACGTCATTATGAAACGCCGATTCACGTCAAGTATCGCGATACCGATTCGATGGGCCATGTGAGCAGTCCCGTCTATTACGACTATCTGCAGCATTCCTATCTCTGCTACATGTTCGATCTCCTCGGCCTGCCGCGGAGCGAGAAGCTGCCGCACATCATGGTGAAGACGCAGTGCGAGTACCTCGCACCGGCCCAATTCGGCGACAACCTGACGATCCGGTCGAGCATCGTGCGTTTCGGCAGCAAGAGCTTCGACCTCGAACACCTGATGGAACGCGACGACCAGACCATCGTCGCGCGCGGCATGTCGACGCACGTGATGTTCGATTACGCGAACAACACGACGCAGGCCGTGCCCGACGAGTTCAAGGCACGCGTGCTCGAATTCCAGGGTTCGCTGTGATGCGCGCGCGCCATTTCGGGAGCGACACGTGAGCGCCGCGGTGGCGCGCGCCCGGCGCCGGATCGGCGCGATCGTCGAGCGCCGCGACGACCGCGCGATCGTCATCGTCCGGCATGCGGCGCAGGCGTTGCTCGAGCCGGCCGCGCTCGAGCGGCATCGTTCGCTCGTCAGCCGTCACGAGGACGAACTCGAGGTGCTGCTGCAGCCGTGCGGTGGCGCGCACGACGGCGTGCGCCCGCTGCTCGGGCGGCTACGGGATGCCGGCGTGACCGTCGCGCTCGACGCGGCGACGCTCGCTCACGACGCGTCGCTGCTCGAGTTCGCGAGCTGGGTCACGCAGTGCGCGACGCCCGGCGACACGGCGCCGCCGCGCGACGATGCAGCCGTGCCGGGCGGCGGGCTGTTCTGCGGCCTGGTCGTGCGATGGCGCGACTTGCGCAACGGGTGGCGGCGGCCGGAACGTGACGAGGCCCACGAACGCACGCCGCAAACGATCGCGGCGGATGCGGCCGAGCACATCGCGGCCGGCGATCCGGACGGCCAGGTGCTCGGCGCGTTGCTCGACGCCGACGACGCAGCCACCGACGCGGCGCTCGACACGTTGTCGGACGCGGTACGCGCGCGGCGGATCTGCGCGGCGACGCGGGCCGGCTGGCCGCTTGCGCGACGGTTATGAGCGCCGTCGCCACGACGGTCGACGTGCGTGCCCTGCCCGACCGCGCGTTCCTGGTCGGCATGATGGGCGCGGGCAAATCGACGCTCGGCCGCGCGCTCGCGGCATCGCTCGGCTGGACGTTCGCCGACAGCGATGACGAGATCGCGCGGCGCACCGGCCGCTCGGTCGCCGAGCTGTTCGACAGGGTCGGCGAAGGCGGCTTTCGGCTGCTCGAGACGCAAATCGTCGACGAACTGACGCAGCGCCCGAACGTCGTCGTGGCGACCGGCGGGGGAGCGGTGCTGAATCCGCGCAGCCGCACGCGCCTGAGCGAGCGCGGCTGCGTGATCTACCTGCATGCGGATCCCGATGCGCTGTGGCGCCGCACGCGCGATGACACGCGGCGGCCGCTGCTGCAGGTGGCCGACCCGCGGCAAACCCTCGCCGCGCTGTACCGGATGCGCGACCCGCTGTATCGCGAATGCGCACATGCGTTCGTCGACACGACGGCGCAGGACGTCGCGCGCGCGACGTCCGATGTGTTGACGGTGCTGCTGGCGCGGATCGATGCGCCGGATTGACGGCGCGTGCGACGGACGTTCGCTCCCCTGCCCCCGAAGCGATCGCGGGACGCATGGGCATGGCGCGAACTTCGAGTACCCGACGCGTTTTCGAAATGGCGAGTTTGGATTTTCAATCATGTTGTTGTGATAAGAAAAGTTATCTTGATGATATGAGCAGGAGAGCAAAGACGCTGAAAAGGCGCTGCTGGAACGTGCGCTGTTTCATGCCGGTTTTGCTCGCCCGAGCTTCGAATTGGCGCGGCACGGCCGGGTGACCGTCACCATGCCGTCGAAACGCGCTGCTTCGCCCGCTTCCAGGAGCGGCTCGGGGATGAATCGCGGCGGCCTGCCTTCACGAACCGGCGCATCGTTTCCGGTGAGGTTCGCGGGTCCCGCAGCACGCGCGGAGTTCGTCGACGACCGCGCGTCGCGCCAACGGGCGCCAATCGCCCTCCGCCGCATTTGTTCCTGCGACGCAAGACTGTTGCGCCATGGTGGGTGTTCGAGATCGTGACCGGCACGCCTACAGTGAGCCCATCGGATTCATCGATCCGTTCGGCACTGAAGCCGGGAACCCATCACCTATCGAGGCAAATCATGAGCGCATCCAAGGTCATCATCGTCACCGGCGCATCGCAAGGCATCGGCGCGGAAACGGTCAACGCATTCCGCGCACGCGGTCATCGCGTCGTCGCGACGTCACGTTCGATCGGCCCGTCGAACGATCCGGATCTCGTCACCGTCGCGGGCGACATCGGCGATCCGGCCGTCGCCCGGCGCGTGGTCGACGCGGCCATCGAGCACTTCGGCCGCGTCGACACGCTCGTCAACAACGCCGGCGTGTTCATCGCGAAGCCGTTCACGCAGTACACCGCGGACGACTATGCGCAGATCACGAGCGTCAACCTGAGCGGCTTCTTCCATATCACGCAGCATGCGATCGCCGCGATGCAGAAGCACGGCGGCGGACACGTGGTCAGCATCACGACGAGCCTGGTCGATCATGCGAACAGCAACGTGCCGTCGGTGCTCGCGTCGCTGACGAAGGGCGGATTGAATGCGGCGACGAAGTCGCTCGCGATCGAGTATGCGAAGGCCGGCATTCGCGTGAATGCGGTGTCGCCCGGCATCATCAAGTCGCCGATGCATGCGCCCGAAACCCATGCGACGCTCGCGTCGCTGCATCCGGTCGGCCGCATGGGCGAGATGAGCGACATCGTCGACGCGATCCTGTACCTGGACTCGGCACCGTTCGTCACGGGCGAGATCCTGCACGTCGACGGCGGCCAGAGCGCCGGGCATTGAGTCGCGGCGTCGAAACCGCGAGCCGGCACACCTAGCGCGATGCGCCGGCCCGTTTTGCGCGTGGCCCGACCGGCTGCCTGGTCGGGGCACGCTCGAGATGCTCGACCAGAAAGTCGACGAATACGCGCACGCGCGACGACAAAAAACGCGCATGCGGATACAGCAGCACGAAGGGCCGCGACCGGCCGCCGAGGCCGGGCAGCACTTCCACGAGCGTGCCGGCACGCAGGTCCTGCTCGACGATGAAGCGGTAGGTCTGGAACAGGCCCGCGCCGCTGCGCGCGAGCGTCACACCGCCAAGGTAGTCCCCCGACGTTCCGTAGCTGCCGGTCGTCGCGACATCGACTTCCTCCGTCCCGTCGTTGAACAGCCACGGAACCGGCCGCCCGCTGCTCGGCAGTTCGAACTGGATGCATTCGTGCGCATGCAGGTCGTCGATGGCGGCCGGCATGCCCGCGCGCTTCAGGTAGCCGGGCGTCGCGACGACCACGAGTTCGGCGTCCTCCAGCTTGCGTGCGACCAGGTTCGAATCGGCCGGTGCGCGGCCGCGAATCGCGAGATCGTAGCCTTCCTCCGCGAAATCGATGTTGCGGTTGCTCAGGTGGGTTTCGACGCGTACCTCGGGGTACCGCTCGCGGAACGCCGGCAGCAGCGGCAGCACGCGATAGTGCCCGTACGGCGTCGGCATGCTGATCCGCAGCAGGCCGGCGGGCGTGGCCTGCTGGCCGGTCGCCTCGCGCTCCGCGTCGACGAGTTGCGACAGCGCGTCGCGGCATTGCTCGAAGTAGCGGCGGCCGGAATCGGTCAGGCGGATCTGGCGTGTCGTGCGCACGAACAGCCGCACACCGAGACGCTCCTCGAGCCGCGCCACCGACCGGCTGACCGCGGCCGGCGTGACGCCCGCCGCGTTTGCCGCGAGCGTGAAGCTGCCGAGTTCGGCGGCAAGACAGAACAGCTCGATGCTGCCCAGCAGCAGGTCGTCGAATTGTCGTTGCATGGTTGCTGCCGTCTCCGGCGTAGGGCGCGCGATGGAGCCACGAGTGTGCATGAATCTCGCGCGGCAAACCAGCGGGCATGCGTCGCGCGATTTGTTACACCGCGTCGTGAATCAATTGCTCAGCTGACATTTACCGGTTTCGGTCGCATGACTACAGTGACTCGCAGGCAGCACCGATCGCCCCAACCCTTTTCCTGCAAGGAGCATGACATGACCGTCGAACAGAATCTGGCCGAGCTCGGCCTCGCGTTACCCGAACCGCCGAACCCGCTCGGCAGCTATACGGCTGTCAGCGAAGCGGGCAACCTGCTGTTCGTGTCGGGACAACTGCCGCTCGTCGACGGCAAGGTCGCCTATACCGGCCGCGTCGGCGAGCAGTTGAGCGTCGACGACGGCAAGCATGCCGCCCGGCTTGCGGCGCTGAACGTGCTCGCGCAGATCCGCCGGCACCTGGGCGGCTTCGAGCGCCTGCGCAAGATCGCGCGCGTCGAGGGGCACGTGAGTTCGGCCGACGGTTTTTTCGGGCAGCCGGCCGTGATCGACGGCGCGTCCGACCTGTTCGCTGCCGCGCTGGGCGACAAGGCGGGACACGCGCGCTCGGTGTTCTCCCTGCGCCAGTTGCCGGCCGACGCGGCCGTGGCCCTCGTCGTGATCGCCGCGATCGACCCGGCGTAACGCGGGTATCGTCCCGGAGGGCGGCAACCGGCCTTCCCTACGCTACACGGTCGTCGGCGACGCAGAGACGCCGCCTTTCCGGATCAGCACATCGGGCGTCAGGCCGCTGCACTGTTCGACGCCCAGCATCGCCATGTTCCGGTCCACTTCGTCGCGCAGCAGCCCGATCGCGTGCATGACGCCGGCTTCACCGGCCACGGCCGCCGCGTAATTGAACGGCCGCCCGACGAACACCATGCGCGCGCCCATCGCGACCGCTTTCAGCACGTCCGACCCGCGCCGGAAACCGCTGTCGATCATCACCGGATAGTCCGCGCCCAGCGCACGAACCACGTCGGGCAGGATCCGCATCGGCGAGACCGCGCCGTCAAGCTGGCGGCCGCCGTGGTTCGACAGGATGATGCCGTCGGCGCCGGCGTCGCGGGCGATGACGGCATCGTCCACGCTGAGGATGCCCTTGATCACCAGTTCGCCCTTCCATTCCTGCCGGATCCGTTCCAGGTGGCCCCAGTCGAGATGGTCGCGGGCCGAGAAATCCCGCTGCACCGTGGACGACAGGATCGGCGCGCCGCGTGTCGCAAAGGAGTTCTCGAAATGCGGCATGCCGTGCGCGAGCAACGTCCGGGCGAAGGTGCCGGCGAGCCAGCGCGGGCGCACGATGCCGTCCCAGAACAGGCGCGGCCCGGGGCGCAGCGGCGTGGTGAAGCCGGTCCGCACGTTGTTTTCGCGATTGGCGGATACAGGGATGTCGACCGTGATCACGAGTGTCCGGTAGCCGGCACGCGCCACGCGTTCGAGCAGCGCGGCGATGCGGCCTGCGTCGCCGGGCAGGTATGCCTGGAACCAGGTTTCCGGCGCGGCGGCGGCGACCTCCTCCAGTGGAATGAGCGACGAGCCGCTCATGATCGACGCGATGCCCGCGCGCTGTGCGGCACGCGCCAGCACGATATCGCCGCGATAGGCCGACAGCGCATGGATTCCCATCGGCGCGATGCCGAACGGCGACGCATAGCGTCGTCCGAACAGCTCGACGCCCTGCTCCCGCCGCGACACGTTGCGCAGCACGCGCGTCGCAAACCCGTATTCGTCGAACACGGCACGATTGTCGTCGCGCGTGCGATTGTCTTCCGCGGCGCCGCTGACGTAGCCGAAGATTGGGCGCGGCAGCGCGCGGCGTGCCGCGGCTTCGAAGTCATGGAGGCACAGCATCTTTCGCAGCACGCGCGGCATGTGCGGCGTGCGCGTATCGGCCTGGGGGCGGCTTGTTCCGGGAACGGATGGGGCGGAAGGAGTCATGTCTGAAGCCTGTTTTCGAATCGATGGCGGAATTTTAGGTACGCGCGGCGTGCTTAAAAAGCGATAATCTTCCAATGAATTTGTTCGATAAAAGCGAAAGACAATGGCGACCCCGACTCTCAAGCAGCTCGACGCGTTCTACTGGGCGGCGACCTGCGCAAACTTCTCGACCGCTGCGCAACGGCTGCACCTGTCGGTGTCGTCGCTGTCCAAGCGCATCAACGAACTGGAGCAGGTCGTCGAACGCACGCTGTTCGACCGGAGCGGCCACCGGGCCGTGCTGACCGACGACGGCGAGGCGCTGCTGCCGGCCGTGGTGCGGGTGCTCGAGTCCGTCGCCGCGCTGCAGGAATCGGTTGCCAGGGACGAAGGGTTGAGCGGCCGGCTGCGCTTCGGCGTCGGCGAACTGTCGGCGCTGACGTGGCTGCCCCGCTTCGTGGCGGCGGTCCAGAAGCAGCACCCGAAGCTGGCGCTGGAGCCGTATGTCGACGTGGGCGCGGCACTGGAGGAGAAAGTCGATGCCGGTGAACTGGATTTCGCGGTGATCGCCGGCCGGTCGTCGCGCAGCAGCGTGCTGTCGCAGCCGGTGGCGGAAGCGCGGTTCGCGTGGATGGCGGCCGAGGCGCTGGTCGGCCGCGAGCGCGTGCTGACGCCGGCGCTGCTCGCCAGTCATGCGCTGGTGCTGCTGCCGTCCGGTTCGGGCGTGACGCGTATTCTCGACGACTGGCTGCTCGCGTGCGGCATCAATCACGCGCGCAGGATCGAGTGCAACAACTGGAGTGCGGTGGCCGGCATGCTGAGCGAAGGCGTCGGCATCGGCTTCCTGCCGGTCGACTGGGCACGCGCGCGGCCGGGCGGCCATCTCGTGCAGCTGACGAGCGAGCCGCCGCTGGCGCCGCTTCAATATGCGTTCCAGTGGCGCCGCGGCGACGTGCGCGGGCTGATTCCGTCGATGCTGTCGCTGGTGCGTCAGTACGCGGACTTCTGCTGAACCGTGATTTGCCGCCCGGCGTCGGGCCGGGCGATTTCGATGATGCGTGCCGTCGTCACGCTTCGTCGATGCGCGAGACCTGCCTGGGATCGGGCATCCACAGGTAGCACAGCAGCGACACGAGCACGCACGCGGACACGTAGTAGAAGAACCACGCTTCGTGTCCGATGCTCTTCATCCACAGCGCGACGTATTCGGCCGTTCCGCCGAACAGCGACACCGTGACCGCGTACGGCAACCCGACGCCCAGTGCACGCACGCCGACCGGGAACAGTTCGGCCTTGGCCACGGCGCTGACCGACGAATACAGGCTGACGATCAGCAGCGCGGCGACGATCAGCGCCAGCGCGGCGCCGGTTGTCTGAACGCCGCGGAGCGCCTGGAAGATCGGCACGGTGCAGAGCGTGCCGAGTACGCCGAACGCGATCAGCAGCGGGCGACGCCCGACGCGATCGGACAGGCTGCCGAAGATCGGCTGCATCGCGACGAATGCCAACAGGCTGATCACGGAGACCATCGATGCGTCGGCCTTGCTCATCCCCGCGCTGTTGACGAGGAATTTCTGCATGTACGTCGTATAGGCATAAAACGCGACCGTGCCGCCGAGCGTCAGGCCGGCCACGATCAGGCACTCGCGTTTGTGATGGAACAGGTCGGCGATCGACGCGTGGCGGCGCTTGCTGCGGCGGTGCTGCTCGAACGATGCCGTTTCCTGCATGTTGCTGCGCAGGAAGATCGCGCTGCAGGCCAGCAGCGACCCGAGCAGGAACGGGATGCGCCATCCCCAGCTTTCGAGTTGCGCGGTGGTCAGGAAAAACTGCTGCAGCACGACCAGCACACCCATCGCGAGCAACTGGCCGAGCGACAGGGTCGCGAACAGGAAGCTCGAATAGAAGCCGCGCCGGGACTTGTCGGCCATCTCGCTCAGGTACGTTGCCGAACTCGCGTATTCGCCGCCGAGGCTCAGCCCTTGCAGGAGTCGCGCGAAGACCAGGAGCACCGGCGCGGCAAGGCCGATCGTGTCGTAACCGGGGGTCAGGCCGATGATCAGCGAGCCGACGCACATCGCCAGCACCGAGACGAGCAGCGCGGCCTTGCGGCCGTTGCGATCCGCGTACAGGCCGACGAGCCAGCCGCCGATCGGGCGCATGACGAAACCGACGGCGAAGATGGCCGCCGTGTTCAGCAACTGCACGGTCAGGTTGCCGTTCGGAAAGAACGCCTTCGCGAAATACAGCGAAAACGCGGAGTACACGTACCAGTCGTAATACTCGATGAGGTTGCCTACCGATCCGCTGAAGATGGATCGAAGGTTCGCGAGGGTTCCGGTCGGCCGGGAATCCGTGGCCGTTGCAAGAGGGCTGACGCGCGACACGTAATGTCTCCGTTTCGATTGTGCTCGTGATCCGTGCAAGTGCCGGCCGTGGGCGGGCCGCTTGCGATCGGGTGCGGCAAGGTTAGAAGAGACGATGCATTGTAGAAAGCGAAATAATGACAAGGAGCCTGTTCGCTTTATGGAAAGTCGGGGTGGCAACGCCCCGCTTCCGTGTCTGTTTCGGCGTCGTTCCGTGTTCCCCGGTTATCAGGGATCGATCGCCGGAAAGGCTTGCCCTGAAAGGCGCTCCGCGTTCCGGATACATTGAAATACAAAATATCGTATGCGATTTAATCGAATGCGCTTGACGTGAGTGGGCGACAAGACCAAACTGCGTCGCATGCGATCGAATCGCATCTGAGACAAACCCCAACTGACGGAGCAAATGATGAGCAAGATCGAACACGTGCTGTACACGGGCAAGACGCATACGACTTCCGGCGGCCGCGACGGCGCCGCACGCAGTTCCGACGGCCGCCTCGACATCCAGTTGTCGTCGCCGGGCAGCGCCGGCACCGGCACCAATCCCGAGCAACTG
This sequence comes from Burkholderia sp. AU4i, assembly GCF_000466765.1. Lineage (NCBI taxonomy): Bacteria > Pseudomonadati > Pseudomonadota > Betaproteobacteria > Burkholderiales > Burkholderiaceae > Burkholderia > Burkholderia sp. AU4i. The sequence continues at coordinate 13,682 of NZ_ASSI01000074.1, forward strand.
TTCGCGGCGGGCTGGTCGGCCTGCTTCATCGGCGCGATGCAGCTCGCGGCGCGTGCCGCGAAGGTGACGTTGCCGGCCGATCTCGCCGTCGACGCCGAAGTGGATCTCGGCACCGCCGGCAACGCGTACTTCCTGCAGGCCCGGCTGAACGTGAGCGTGCCGGGGCTCGATCGCGACGTCGCCCAGCGCATCGTCGATGCCGCACACCAGACCTGCCCGTATTCGAAGGCGACGCGCGGCAACATCGACGTCGACATCCGTATCGCCTGAACGTGCGTCGGGCGGCCCGGCGCCGCCTGACCGAATGCCCGGTTCTTTTTCTTTTTTTTCGAGGTGAATGATGAATACCCGATTGATCGCCGCCCTTCTCGTCGCTGTTTCGGCCACCGCCGCCGCACCGGCGTTCTCCAGCGAAGCCACCGTGACGCGTGCGCAGGTGCGCGCCGAACTCGCCCAGCTGCAACACGCCGGCTACCCGCTGAATCGCGCGACCGACGCAACCTATCCGGACGATCTCCAGGCCGCACTCACGCGGATCCAGGCGGCCGATGCGGTTGCCGGCAACGACCGGGCGTCCGGCTACGGCGGCAACGGCGATGCGGCCACGCAATCGGGCCGCCGCCATGCAGTCAGCGTGGCCGACCGCTCGGTGTATTTCGGACATTGAGCGTGCCGCGCCGTCCGTCGAAACGCGAACCCTGAATTCCTTCCATCCCTGTTCTGTCGAGGTAAATGATGAAAACCCAATTGATCGCCGCCCTTCTCGTCGCCGTGTCCGCCTCCGCCGCCGTACCGGCGTTTGCCGATGAAGCTGTCGTGTCCCGCGCGCAGGTGCGTGCCGAGCTCGTCCAGCTGGAACAGGCCGGTTATCGGCCGGGCCGCGCGAACGATCCGCACTATCCGGTCGACCTGCAGGCCGCGCTGACGCGCATTCACGCGAACGACGCCGTGGTGGCCGATGCGGCGACATCCGGTTACGGCAGCGATGCCGTCACCGCGACGCAGTCGGGCCGCCGGCCCGCGACACGCGTCGCCGAACGCTCGATCTACTTCGGTCATTGAACGAATCCGCGTACGGCGCCGGATGCCGGCGCACGATGCGCAACCGCTGAATCCAATTATTTGTCGAGGTGAATGATGAAGACCCCACTGATCGCCGCCCTTCTTGTTGCCGTGTCGGCCGCCGTTGCCGCGCCGACGTACGCCGGCGAAAGCACCGTGACGCGTGCGCAGGTGCGTGCGGAACTGGCCGCGCTGCAAACGGCCGGCTACCTGCCGAACCGCCCCAACGACCCGAACTATCCGGACAATCTGCAGGCCGCGCTGCGCCGGGTTCACGACAACGATACGGTCGCGGTCGGGCCGCAAGCGTCCGGTTACGGCGGCGACGCCGTCGGGGCGACGCAGTCGGGAAACCGCAGCGCGATTCGCATGGCGGAGCGTTCGATCTACTTCGGCCATTGAGCATGCGTCGCCGGAATCGTGACGCCTGTCCGGGCGGCTCGGTACGACGTGCGGGGAGCGGGGGCGCGCGAGCACGGCGCGCCCCTCGTCGGCCTTCGGCGGAAAGCGGCGATGCAGGCTGGCGTACATCCGTTATTTGCGTCAGCCCGGGCTTCGATCGCCCGCCGCACCGACGCGGCCGCCGGTTCTCGCGACCAGCGGGCATGCAGGAAGAGACAGCAGCCGTGGCATGCCGCACAACACCCCATTCCCGAGCGCGTTCACGATGATGAACGCGCGTCTGCCGATGGCCCGGCGCCGCTCGAATCGAGTGATGGCGCATGGCGCAACCGGACAATATCGACGTCGTGCAGGATCGTTGCTTCCGCAACCACATGCCACTGCGGCGCAGCATCGGGCCATTGACGGCCGATTGCATCGACCCGGCGTTCGAAGCGGTACACGACGGCGGGCGGAAAGCTCATCCACGCAATGCCGATCCGAACGGTGCGAATGCGCATCGCCTCCAGGTAGCGCGCCGGGATCCGGCAGCGCGGCACGCAGGTGAACTGGTCGAACGCGCCATCCTCGGCGAGGTGGCGCGCGAACGCGCAGTGAACGATCGCGACGGCCTGTTCGGCCGGCATCCCGACAAGCGGCATCCCGTCGCGGTGACGGCCGGTACCGGAGGGCAAGGACTGGCGGCGATCCTGTCGTTCCCGCTCCGGGTGGAGCCGGCGCGCCGGCAACGCTGGCCCGGTCTTCGGCAACACGTGCCGCGCATCCCGCACCGTGCCGGTGACACGATCGATGTTGCGCGGCGCCCTGCCCGTCCGGTCCCGGTCTATGCTGTGCAACCGACACCTTCAATCGAGGAGCAGCCGATGTCCGATGCAACGACCGGAAACGCGATAGGCGCAACAGGCGCAACAGACAGTACGCACCCGCTCGACCATGTGGTGTGGAACGCGCTGACCGGCAGGCAGCGCCGCTTTGCGCTCGGCGACGGCCGTGCATGGCGGTTTCCGGCGGCCATCGCGCCGTTTGCCGCGATCGAGGATACCGGCGGGGCATCGTTCGACGCGTTGCGCGCACTGGTCGCCGCACACGGGCCGGCGGCACTCGTCATGCCCGACGAGATCGAGTTGCCGGCAGGCTTGTCGGCGATCCGGCGCGCGACCCTGTTGCAAATGGTCTGGCAAGGGACGCCCGCCCCGGCACCGGAAGCGGGCCACGTCACGCTCGCGGAAGCCGACGTGCCGGACATGCTCGCGCTGACCACGGCCGCGCAGCCCGGCCCGTTCGGCCCGCGCACGTTCGAGCTCGGCCGCTACATCGGCATCCGCAACGAAGGCAGGCTGGCCGCGATGGCCGGCGAGCGGATGCAGGTCGACGGGTATACCGAGATCAGCGCCGTGTGCGTGGATGCCGCGTTCCGGCGGCAAGGGCTAGCGGCACGTCTGATCCGGTCGTTGATCGCGGCCATCGATGCGCGCGCGGAAACGCCTTTCCTGCACGTCCTCACGTCCAACCAGGTCGCGATCGAGCGCTATCTCGCACTGGGTTTTGTCGTGCGCCGCGAGATGCACCTGCTGGTGCTGGGCGACGGGCACGCATGACGACGCGGCCGGCACGATGCACGTGCCGGCCGCCGGTAGCCCGTGGGCTTATTCGTCGATCGACTGGATCAGGTTGCCGCGCAGCGTGACGATCGCCTTCTGCATCTTCGCGAATTCGTCCGGCTTCAGCCCGGTGGCCTCGACCAGGTTCATGTCGAGCCCCTTCTCGCGCACGCGGCGCCCACTCTTCGTCAGGCTGACGAGCACCTGGCGCTCGTCCGACGGATCGCGATGCCGCTCCAGGTAGCCCATTGCCTCGAGCTTCTTCAGGATCGGCGTCAGCGTATTGGATTCGAGGAACAGCTTCTCGCCGAGCTGGCCGACCGTCTGGTGGTCCTGCTCCCACAGCGCAATGATCGTGATGTATTGCGTGTACGTGAGGCCCAGCTCCTCGAGGATCGGCTTGTAGGCCTTGCCGAACGCGAGGTTCGTCGAGTAGATCGCGAAGCACAGGAACTCGGACAGCTTCGGCGCGGCGGCGGATGGTGCTTCGGTCGGTTTCATGAACGTCCTCCAGCGACGCGAACGGCCGCAGATGGACGCATTATATATCGCGTGCGATCTTATCGGAAGCATGATAAATCGGTCTCGATGAACCAACGGGCGCCGCGCGCCGTCAATCCGGCGTGCGGCGCTTGCCGGTCTGCACGCGGCTGGCCGACAACAGCGTGCATTGCACCGGATGCGCGATTTCGGTCGCGACCCCGCCTGCCGCAAACAGCAGGATCATCAGCCAGCGTTTCATGCGTCCTCCACGACCGAAAGGCTCGCGCCGTCGGCGACCGTCGCGTCGAGCGCATACGGGTCGATACCGTCGAGGCAGCCGAGATTGACGCGCCAGCAGGCCGGGTCCTTGCGGGTCTGATGGAACGGATAGACGCCGCAATGGCTGCAGAAATAGTGGCGCGCCGTGTATGTGTTGAAGCGGTAGCACGTCAGCGCGCCCTCGCCTTCGACGATCTTCAGTTCGCTCGCGGCGAACATCGGGCTCATCAGCGCGCCGCGCCGGCGGCACAGGCTGCAGTTGCAGCGAACCGCCGGCGTCACGGCGGCCCGGACTTCGAATCTGACGGCCCCGCAATGGCAGGACCCTTTGAGCCAGGTGGCAGACATGGTGCACTCCAGAAGAGGTCATGCCTGCTTTATAGCGGACGCCCGAACCCGCGATGTACCGCGATGTATCCGCGGTTCGCGCAGATACAGGACGTTTCAAATCGGCGGCGGGCAATCGGATTGCATGCTCCGATCGCCGGCATGCGCATGCGGCCCGCCGCGCGTGGAGCGCGGATCGTGCGATCAATCCAGCACGTGCTGCATCCGCTCGATCGCCGCCCGCGTCTCGCGTTCGAGCGCGGCGAACAGCTCGGCCGCCGGCAACTGCCGCACGAGCGGCGCCGCCTGCCCGGCCCACTGCGCGCCGTAGCCGAATTCGCCCTTTGCCTTCGCGGCTGCATGCAGCGCCTTGCCGGCGTCGTAGGCGATCGGGTACGCGGGCGTGGCCGGCGCCTGCGGGTCGTCGCCGAGCGCGGTCAGCCGGTTCGCGATGCCGCGCGCGATCCGGCCGGAGATCGCGGCCGTGAACGTCGTGCGCCGTGCGGCGTCGCTCAGCAGCGCGCGGCGATAACCGTCGTCGATCGATGTCTCCGGGCACGCGACGAACGCCGTGCCGAGCTGCGCGGCCTGCGCGCCGAGCGCGAGCGCGGCGGCGATGCCCTCGCCGTCCATGATGCCGCCGGCGGCGATCACCGGCAGCGCGCATTCGCGCACGATCAGGCGCGTGAGCGCGAACGTGCCGAGGCGGTCGTCATGGGCGGTCGAATCGAACACGCCACGGTGGCCGCCCGCTTCGATGCCCTGCGCGACGATCGCGTCGATGCCGGCGGCGGCGATCCGGTGCGCCTCGTCGAGATTCGTCGCGGCCGCGAACAGCGTGACGCCCGCGCGCTTCAGCGCGTCGATCACGTCCGCGGACGGCAGCCCGAAATGGAAGCTGACGACGGCCGGCTTCTCTTCGACGAGCAGCGCCTGCATCGCGTCGTCCGCGACGAAACTCGTATAGATCTCCGACAGCGAGGCGGGCGGCGTCGCGCCGTATTCGCGGAACGCCGGCGCGAGCCAGTCGAGCCACGCGCGTTCGACGGCCGCGTCGGCGCGTGCCGGCTGGTGGCAGAACACGTTGATGTTGAACGGCCGGTCGGTGAGCGCGCGCGTGTCGCGGATCATCTTGCGGGCGCCGTCGGCGTTCGTCGCGCCCACGCCGAGCGAGCCGAGCCCGCCCGCATTCGACACGGCGGCCGCCAGCGCCGGCGTGCTGACGCCGGCCATCGGCGCCTGGACGATCGGTGTGCGCACGCCGAGTGTGCGCAACAGCGTCCGGTTGTCGGTCGATTGATTCATGTCGCTCGCCTCCTGCAAGATCCGCAATCGAAATGCTTCGGCCGGATGCGGGCCGAAGCGTGAGTCGGGTTCGGACCGGTGCGCGTGGATCGTGCCTTGCGCGCAGCCGGTCGCATGAAAGTTCTGTCGAAAAAGGCGCGCAGCCGTTCGGCGCGATGTTAGCCTTCGCAGCGACGGTGTACGGCATCGCGCGTTGCGCGGCGCGGCACCTGCTGCTGCGCTCATGCTACGCCCGCCCGTGACCCGCGGGCCAGCGGCCAACGGCCAACGGCCAACGGCTATCGGCCGCGCGCCCAATGCGCGAGCCCCGCGCAAGCCGCCAGCAGCGCACCCGTCACGAAGAACACCGAATGCAGCCCGAGCGCGACGCCGATCTGCCCGCCGATCACCGGGCCGATCACCTGCCCGCTGAACTGGGCGGACTGCAGGTAACCGAGCATCTGCCCGGTCGCGCGCTCGTCGACCGATTGCCGCACGAGCTTGCCGATCGACGGCAGCAACCCCGCGAGGGTCATGCCCATCAGCGCACGCAGTGCGGCAAGCTGCCACCAGTGCGTGACGAACGCCTGCGGCACCATCGCGAGCGCGGTCAGCAACAGGCAGCCGATGATCACGTTCCAGCTGCCGATCCGGTCGGCCAGCGCGCCGAGCCGGGCGGCGGTCAGCATGCTGCCGAGCGCCGAGCACGCCATCACGACGCCGGCGACACGCGCGAGATGATCGCCGCCGACGCCGAGGCCGCCGATATAGACGGTGATGATCGGCTCGATCGACATGTTCGCGAGCAGCACCATCATCGCCGTCACCAGCAGCGCGGCCACCGCCGCACGATCCGTGCCGCGCGACGTGCCGGCCGTCGCGCTCGCGGTGCGCGGTTTCGCGTCGGTGCCCGCGTGGAAATCCTCCTTCACGACGAAGATCGTCAGCAGCGCGGCGACGGCGATCATCGCGCCACCGGCGAAGAACGTGCCGCGAATGCCGAGCCAGCCCGGCAGCAGCCCGCCGACGAGCGGCCCGACCAGGTTGCCCGCGAGCGCGCCGGTCGACAGGATGCCGAGCGCCCAGCCCGCGCGTTCGCGCGGTGCCTGCGTGCCGACCATCACGGTCGATGCCGACGCGTAACCGCCGACGAGCCCCGCGAGCAGCCGCAGTACGACGAGTTCGACCACGTTGTGCGCGACGCCGATCAGCGACATCACGATCGCCATGCCGATCGCCGCGCGCACGAGCATCGGCTTGCGGCCGAAGCGGTCCGCGAGCCGGCCCCACAGCGGCGCGGTGACGGCCGTGCCGAGAAACGTCGCGCCGAACGCGACGCCCGACCACTGGATCACGGCCGACTGCGCGTCGACGCCGAGTTGCCGCACGTACAGCGGCAGGAACGGCAGCAGCATGCTCAGGCTGACGAGCGTCGTGAACGACCCGAACACGCAGACGGCGAGATTGCGCCGCCAGTAGCGCGCGTTGCGTTCGGCGTAGCCGGCGGCGGGCCGTTCGGCCCGTGCCGCGGCGGGGGCCTGCGAGATCGTGCTCATTGCGCCCTCGCCGTCGCGGTCATCGGTGCGGCAAACCCTTGCGCGACGATATTCGCCGGCAACGGCAGGAAGGCGAAACGCGCCATGCCGATGCCGGACCCGGCGCGGCGCGCGCCGAACGCACCGGCGCGGGGCCGGCTGGAAAGCGCTCGATCCATGTTGACCTCCATTCGCTGAACGGGCGCCCTGCGCGTCCGTGGGTTGAAGGAAGTCTAGATTGAGCCGATTGCCGAGTGAATCGCCGTCACTCGAAAGCCATTCTTCCGCATCCCGGTTCAATCGCCGTCGGTGATGGCCGCCAGCCGCGCGAAGTGCTCGCGCAGGCGCGGCGCCGCGAAATCGACGAACGCACGCACCTTCGGTACGGAAAGGCGCCCGTAAGGTGTGACGAGATGGATCGGCAACGGCGCGTGTTCGCTGTCGCGCAGCACGATCCGCAGCGTGCCGTCCCGCACCGGTTCGGCGACGTGATAGGAAAAGAGCCGCGTGACGCCATGGCCGGCGACGGCCGACGCGACCGCGCCGCGGACCGTGTTGATGATGAAGCGCGGCGCGAACTGGACGACCTGCGGCAGCGCCGCCGGCGCGGACGGCGGGAAGCTCCACGAATCGAGGCCGAAATGCGTCATCGAGATGATCCGGTGCCGGGCGAGATCGGCCGGCGTCTCGATGGCAGGATGTCTGGCCAGGTAATCGGGCGACGCCACGACGACCCGCCGCACCGCGCCGACCGGAATCGCGACCAGCGTCGAATCGCTCAGGTGCGCGATTCGCAGCGCGACGTCCATGCCTTCGTCGATCAGGCTGACGGGACGGTCGAGCAACTGCAGGCGGATCGACACGGCGGGATGGCGTTCGATGAATTCGTCGAGCAGCGCGCGCAGCACGTCCTCGCCCGCGGCGACCGGCGCGGTGACGGTCAGCATGCCGCGCGGCGCCGAGCGTTCGTCGGCGACCAGCATGTCGGCTTCCTCGAGGTCGGACAGGATGCGGCGGCACGCGGCGGCGTAGCGTTCGCCGGCTTCGCTGAGCCGGATCGTCCGGGTCGTGCGGTACAGCAGCGCGGTGCCCGTGTGCGCTTCGAGAAACGCGATCGCGCGGCTGACCGCCGCCGGCGACCGGCCGAGCTTGCGACCCGCGCCCGCGAGGCTGCCTTCGTCCAGCGTGGCGACGAACACCTTCATCGCGTCGATTCGATCCATGGTTTGAGCGGGCCGGGTGCGAACGGCCGTGTAATGGGCGGCGGGCAAGCGAGCGAGCAGTCTACCGCACACCGGTGCGATGCCCGGCTCCGGGGACACTGCACTTGCCGCTTTGGCCCTACAATGCGCAGGCGCAGAAACCGCACGAACGGCCGTCAGGGCGCCGCGTTCATCGAACGCGGCGTCCGACATTCAAGCGGTACCGCTGAATAACGAACCACAACCCACCAGCACTCATGAAAAGAAGAACATTTCTCGCGCTGCCCGCCGTGGCGGCGTCCGGCATGCTTGTCGGCTGCTCCAATTTCGGTCCCGTCACCAAGGCGTGGATGAGCGATTCGAAATACGACGAAACCTTGTCGACGTTCCTGATTACCGCGGACGGCAAACAGCTCGTCGTGCTCGGCAAGAAGTATCACTACATCTTCGAGATGCCGCCGAGCCTTGCGACGGTGCTCAACGCCCCCTATCGCCCCAAGATTCACACGGGGTTCAGCGATTTCGAGGCGCACGGCGACGCGATCACCGGTCAATACACGATGCGGCTGGACTACGCGGATGCGCCGACCGGCTCCGACGTGCGCGAGCGTGCGCTCGCAGACGGTTTCAAGAAGGACGGTGCCTATCTGGAGTCGGAAGGCAGGATCAGCGGCAAGCGCTATCTGCCGAACGATGTCACGTCTTCGTCGGTTCCGCAGGCGTTCAATCGTCCGTACGAGGTCACGGTGACGGACAAGCTGACGGCTGTCGGCCGCGGCGCGAAGCTGGCCTTGTCGCCGATCGCGATGGCGGCCGATGGCGCGTTGGGCCTGCTCGGCCTCGCGCTGTTTCCGATCGCGCTCACCACCTTCATCATCGTGGCGAGTTGAGGTGCGATCGGCGATGAAATCTCCTGTCCGAAACCTGTTCCGCATCGGCTGCGTGGCGGCCTGCCTCGCGTTCGCGCAACATGCCGCCGCCGAAAGCGACTGGGACGCCGCGCGCCATGTCCGTACCGACTGGGTGTTCGCGTCGATGAAGGAAAGCGACGTGCGGCCCACGCTCGATCGCGCGCTGAAGGACCAGGCGCGCTGGGCCGGCCAGCCCGGCAACGCACCGGATGCCGGTGCGTTCAGCTGCACGAAGCTCGCGCTGCCGCCGCCGTCGGCCGAAGCGCAGGCCGCGTTCGACGCGGCGCCGTCGTCGCGCGGCCGCGACGCCGACAAGGCCTACGCGAAAGCCGCATCGCTCGGTTCGTGGCGCGCGGCCGCGCGCCTCGTGAGCAGTTCGCTCGACGACGAGGATTGGGAAGGCGCGCAGCCGGCGATTGCGTGGCTGCTCGTTCATCACGTGCCGGCCGGCTACAACAAGCTCGCGGACGTCTTGCAGGCGATGTCGGGCTACGACGGCGAAACGCCCGGCGAAGGCATGAGCGGGATGATCGCGTCGCTGCGCTGGCGCGCGGCGCGCGAAGGCGATCCGGTCGCGCAGATGGAAATGGCCGACCTGTTCGAGAAGCTCGGCCAGCCCGATCTCGTCACAGCGTTGCGCGCGTGTGCGACGCAGCAGAATCCCGCGCTGAAATGATGCGAGCCGGTATGCCGCCATGACGGGCGGTGTACCGGCTCGTGCGGTGACATTTGTCGCGACATTGCTGCATCAGATTTCGTACCGCACCGCGTGCGCTTCGGTGGGCAGCGGCGGATCCCAGCGCGGCAGCATCGCCTCGAGCGCGCGGTTCGTCAGCGACGTGTCGCGCCGCGCGTTGCGGCGCAACAGCTCCGCGCGCGGCCGCTCGAGATAGACGAGCGTCACGTCGGCGCCGTACGCGAACAGCAGGTCGAGCGTCTTCTTGCGCATCAGCGGCGACAGGTTCGTCGCGTTCCACACGAACGGTCGCTTCTCCCGCAACAGCGCTTTCGCGGCGTCGACCGCACGGTGCGCGACGGCGCCCTCGTTCTGGCCATGGCGCAGCCCCAATGCGTCGCGTGCATCGTCGAACGACACGACGGGCAGCTCCGGATGATGCTGCGCGACCCACGTGTTCTTGCCCGACGCGGGCAGGCCCGACATCACGACGACCCGCGAGCCCGGCGTGCGGAACAGCGGATAGTCGGGATGCACGTCCGCGCCGCGAAAGTAGCTGAGCGCGGTGTGCGCGTCGGCGAACGCGCGCGGCTGGCCATAACACCCCTCTTCCCGCGCCAGTTCGCGCAACAGTTCGATGTTGTCGAGCACGCGCTGCGTATCGCTGCAGATGCGCCCGCGCATATCGGCTTCGGCGAGCAGGCACAGCAGCGGCAGGCTCACCTGCCACGACAGTTCGCGCGCGATGAACTCGGGCGTGCCGCGGCGCGACCCGCTCATCGCGAAAAACGGCACCTGGTGCACGGCGATCATCCGGCAGATCGCCTCGCGCACCGCGAACGGCACGCCGGCATCCCACAGCGCGATACGCGCATCGATCGCCCCCTTGCGCGAGTGGCCGGGATGGCCGATCGCGCCGGTAACGGGATCGACGACCGTCGTGCGGTACTTCGCGATGTCGTGCAGCAGCGCGGCCAGGAACACGATTTCCTGGTCGTCGCGCGACGCGGCCTGATAACCGGGCAACGCGAGCAGCGCATCGATCACCATCGTCGTATGCGTCCACACGTCGCCTTCGCCGTGATGCGCCGGCTCCTGCGGTGTCGTCTTCGCCTGTTCGAGCGCGGGAAACGCCGCGAGGCACGCGCGATAGTCCGGCTGCCGGCCGGGCGCGGGCACGAGTGCCTGCAGTTGTTCGTAATTCATGATCAAGACTCCTCTCGAAACGGTGCACGGCCGTTCCGCATTCATGGGTGCGCGCGCGTGGTGGCGATCGATCGCCACGTGACCGTCGGGCGCGGCGCATACAGGTCGACATCCGGCGCGAGCAGGTTCGGGATGAACGGCTGCTCCGAGTGATGGCGCGCCGATTCGAGAATCGCCTGCACGAAATCGTGGCGGACCCACTTCAGGCGCGCGGTCGTCGTGTCGTCCGTCTCGACCTTCACGTAGAGCCCTTCCGCGCAGGCCGACTTGTCGCACTGCTGCCATGCGCGCGCGAGGTCGAGCCCCTGCCGCCGCACCGTTTCCTCGAACGCGCGACGCCAGTCCGGCGTCTTCGCGAGCGACGGGCCGAGCAGGGCCTTCAGGTCGGCGAGCCGCGCCGGGGCGATGCCTTCGTACAGCACGGGCACCGACAGCACGGGCCCGTCGGCAAGCAGCGCACGACGCGCGCCCGTCGACAGGAAACGGCCCGTCGTGCGGTCGAACACGTCGAATTCGAAGAAGTGATGCGGCAGCGCGTCGTAGAACACCGCGTGCTTCTTGCTCATCGTCTCGCCGTACATCACGTAGCGATCGCCGAGGCGGTCGAGCAGCCAGCCTGCATGGGCGGCGGCCCACGTCTTCACGAAACCGAACTGCCGCTCGCGGCCGCCGCCGGCCAGATAGTGGCCGCGCGACTGCAGCAGCAGTTCGCCCGCCGGGCCGAAGCTGATGCCCGTGTTCGCGCCGTCGAGTTTTTCCTCGACGACGATGTGTGCGCCCGCGAGGGTGCGATAGGGAACGTGTTCGCGACCTTCGTCGCCGTCCTGCAGGCGCGAGCCTTCGAGATGCGGCGTGCGCGGGTAACGAGCGAGGTCGAGCGATTGCGCGTATGCGCGAAAATCCAGCGTCATGGTCTTTCTCCGGAAACAGGGGAAAAAGCCGACGACGTGAACGAACGGTCTGGTGTGCGTTGCGGTGTCAGTGCTTGTCCGGGCGCGTTCCTGCAGTCGACGTTCCAGCGCCACGAGGCAGGCGGAAACGGGCAGGACGACACGCGGCCGGGACGGCAGTCGTCGGCGTATCAGGCGAAGGGACGAATGTTTGCGGGCACTTGGATCACCGGTTCGATGAGGGTTCAGGGATGAAGCAGGCGGATGCTACGAAACGGCTTTTGCACTGTCAAGCGCTGTCGGAACCCGCTGATGCGGCCGCCTGCATGCGTCGAAAACCTGCTGTGGCGTGCCGCACGCGCCGTCGGCACGCACATTGTCAGGATATCTATATGTGTGTTTTTCGCCACATCGGGCGACGATTCGATGGGCAGCGCCGTGCTGCCCGCTTGCTGCGCCCGCTGCGTGCATGCTAGAGTCGCCGCCATTCCGATCAACCCCTCACTCGCAAGGAGAAGAACATCATGACGTCACGCCAACGCTCCTCCCGTCGCGGGTCGTAGTCCGGGTTTTTCGCGTCCGTCCGTTTCATCGTTCACGCCACGCAGCAGCACACCGTATCGCCGTCACGGCGATGAGCCGGGTCGTTCCGATCCAGTCGTGCCGCCCTCTTCCCGACTTCCGATGCCGGGCAGCGCATTCGAGCGCTGCCTGCGCCATGGCCCGCCGTTCTACCTTTTCATCGAACGGAAACCTCCATGGGCAATTCCATGCAATACCTGGGCGAGCGCGTCACCTTGTGCGCTTGCGCCACCACCTGGATCGAAGGTGAGGCCATCCGGCAGCTCGAACACGCTGCCACCCTCCCCGGCATGCGGCGTGTCGCCGGCATGCCCGATCTTCACCCCGGACGCGGCTACCCGGTCGGCGCGGCGTTCTTCTCGACGGGCCGGCTGTTCCCGGCGCTGATCGGCGGCGATATCGGCTGCGGAATGGCGCTGTGGCAAACCGCGCTCGATGCGCGGCGCGTCAGCGCGTCGAAGCTCGCGAGCCGGCTCGGCTCGATCGACGCCACGCCCGATGCAAGCTGGCAGCCGCTCATCGCGGCCGCCGGGTTCGCGGATCACGCGTTCGCGGCATCGCTCGGCACGATCGGCAGCGGCAATCATTTCGCGGAAGCGCAGCGGATCGACGCGGTGTACGACGCCGATGCCGTCCACGCACTCGGCCTCGATCACGAGCGCCTGCTGCTGCTCGTGCACAGCGGGTCGCGCGGTTTCGGCCAGTCGATCCTCGAACAGCACATGCGCGAGCACGGCTACAACGGGCTCGACGACACGGATACCGCATGCACAGCATACCTTGCGCGCCACGACGCGGCGTTGCGCTACGCGATCGCGAATCGCGACCTGATCGCGCGGCGCATGCTGGCGCGCTGGCGCAGCGACGGCCGGTGCGTGCTCGACGTGAACCACAACCTGGTGAGCCGTGCGCGCGTCGACGGCGAGCCCGGCTGGCTGCATCGCAAAGGCGCGACGCCGGCCGATGCGGGGCCGGTCGTGATTCCCGGGTCGCGCGGCGACTACAGCTATCTCGTCGCCCCCGTGCGGCCCGACGATGCGGCCAGCCTCGCGTCGCTTGCACACGGCGCGGGCCGCAAGTGGGCGCGCGGCGATTGCAAGGGGCGTCTCGAACGGCGCTTCACGCCGTCGCAGCTCACGCGTACGCCGCTCGGCAGCCACGTCGTCTGCGAAGACCGCGAACTGCTGTACGAGGAAGCGCCGCAGGCCTACAAGCCGATCGACAGCGTCGTCGACGCGCTCGAGGCGGCCGGCCTGCTGCGCAAGCTCGCGCGGCTCGCGCCGGTGCTGACCTACAAGACGTCCGGGGAGGCAGGCCGATGCTGATGCAGATTTCTTCCGCGCACGGGCCGCTGGAGTGCCAGCTCGCCGCGGCCAATGCGTTGCGGCGCCTGCAGGCGGAAGCCGATGCGCAGCGCGTCGTCGTCACGGTGCTCGATGTGCAGCCGGGTGAACGGCCCGGCACGCTGCGCTCGGCGCTGCTCGATCTCGACGGTGCCGGCGCGCAGGCGCTGGCGGACCGCTGGACGGGCACGCTGCAATGGATCTGCGCGAGCCCGTACCGGTTGCGCCATCCGCGCAAGAACTGGTTCATCGGTGTCACGCGCTGCGCCGACGCGCAGCCGCTGCCGGACGGCGACGTGCGGTTCGAAGCGATGCGCGCACGCGGGCCGGGCGGCCAGCACGTGAACAAGACGAGCTCGGCGATTCGTGCGACCCATGTCGCGACCGGCCTTTCGGTGCGCGTGGAAAGCGAGCGCAGCCAGCACGCGAACAAGCGCCTCGCGCTGCAGTTGCTGCAGGTTCGACTGCAGCAGGAAGCCGACCGTCACGCGTCCGACGCGCGTCGGCAGCGGCGGATGCAGCACTTTGCGCTCGAGCGCGGCAACCCCGTGCGCGTGTTTCACGGGGCGGCGTTCGTGCCGGCCGACTGACCATGACGGCCCGGCTGCCGGCGGTTGTTTCGCCGGCAGTCGCGCGACGGGCCTCATGGTTTTCTCGGCCAGCCGGTTGTGTGAGCGCGCCGGCGATTCCGGTGCACGACCGCACGCCAGGCAGGCTGCACGGGCCACTCGCACGGATGCCGGCTGCCGCGTGTTCCGCACCCTTTCTGCGCGGGAAAGGACGCTTGAAACATCCGCAATTATCACGTGCCGCGGATTTGCCCACCATGTGCCGGACGATCGGTACAGCCCGCCTGTCCGGCCCTTTCAACGGGCTTGCGGTGCCTGCCGCCACGTCGTGTGACCGGATGCATCGCGCCGGTCGCGAACGGCCGGGCCCCGCGCCACGGCGTACCGATAATCAGGAGACACGATGAACAGCCATTCCCTCGATCTCGGCGGCAACACGGGCGAACCCGCGCCCGCACGACCTGCGGCCGCCGCCGGCACTGGCGCCGCCGGGTCGGCCCTCCCCGCCCGCCGCGTCACGCTCGGCGATTTCATGGACGACCTGCCGGTCGGCGCATTGCACCGGTTCGTCGTCTGGGTGATCGGCATCGGGCTGTTTTTCGACATGTACGAGATCTTCCTCGTCAGCACGATCGGTTCCGCGTTGAAGAACGAATACGGGCTGAGCCGGCAGAGCACCGATTTCAAGCTGCTGCTGGCATCGGCGTTCATCGGCATGTTCGTCGGCGCGATGTGCCTCGGCAGCCTCGCCGACCGCATCGGCCGGCGCAAGGCCTTCCTGCTGACGCTCACGTGGTACAGCGCGTTCTCGCTGGTCGGCGCGTTTTCCGTGAACGCCGACATGCTCGTCGCGTGCCGGTTCCTGACCGGCATCGGCGTCGGCGCGATCTATCCGGTTGCCGACAGCTTCCTGTCCGAGATCCTGCCGAAGGAAAAGCGCGGGCGGCTCGCCGCATGGGCCTATACGACTTCCTATGTGGCGGTGCCGCTCGTCGGTTTCCTCGCGCTGTGGCTGAATCCGCTGCACGTGGGCGGCGTGGCCGGCTGGCGCATCATCCTCGCGATCGGCAGCCTCGGCGCGGTGTACGTGCTGTTCGTCCAGCACCGGCTGCCGGAAAGCCCGCGCTGGTTGCTCGCACAGGGCCGCACCGCCGATGCGTACGCGGCATTGCGGCGCTTCGCGGAGGGCACCGGCGTGCGCGTGCCCGAGCAATTCGCGGAACCGGTCGAGCCGCAACGGCCGCTCGGGCTCGGCGAGCGTATCGCGCTGCTGCGGCGCGAACCGTACGGCGCGCGCTACCTGATGCTCGCGATCTTTCATCTGTTCCAGGGCTTCGGTTATTACGGCTTCGGCACGCTGGCCGGCACGGTCGTGAAGAGCCGCGGCTTCGACGTGACGGACAGTACGCTGTTCATCGCGCTGTCGTTCATCGGCTATCCGGTCGGCTCGCTGCTGTCGATTCCGCTGCTCAACTGGATCGAGCGCCGCACGCTCGTGATCGCGTCGATCCTGTCGATCGCGGTGTTCGGGCTGTGTTTCGCGTACTCGGGCCAAACCGTGCTGATCGTCGGCTTCGGGTTCCTGACGACCTGCGCGTCGAACGTGTTCAGCAACGCGTACCACGTGTACCAGGCGGAGATCTTTCCGGCGCGCGTGCGTTCGACGGCGATCGGCAGTACCTATGCGCTGTCGCGCATCGTCAGCGGTGCGCTGCCGTTCGTGTTGCTGCCGGTGCTCGGCGGTTACGGCGCGGGCGCGATGTTTGGCGTGATCTCGGTTGCGCTCGGCATTGTCGCCGTCACGCTGCGCGTGCTCGGGCCGCTGACGACGCGGCGCAGCCAGGACGAGATCAATCCGGTTTGAGCGCGTGTCGATGCGGGGCGCGGGAACGCGTTTACGCGTCGTTCCTGATGCTTCGCCGATGGCCGGGGTATCGGTCGCCCGGCGGCCCACGGCAGGCGGTCGTGTTTTCCGCATACGGTTACGGTCACGTAACGCTCGTATGCGTCGACCGCTGCCACGCGAAATCCGAAGCGAGATGCCCGGCGATCGATGGTTCTGCCCTTCACTGCGCGCCGTCTCGGCAAGCGCCCTGCGATGCCATGTCCGCTCGGGAAACGACGACCGTGAATTCGATCCCGGATTCAAAATCCAGTGTCGTGGTCGAGAAGCGCGGATCGCCATCGAGATAGTGCTTGTACGGTCGAACGGCGTCCTCGGCCGTGTACATGTTGTCGGCCAGGACGATCGACCCCGGGCGCAGCAGGCGCTCGATCTGCGTGAACAACTTCAGGTAGGCGTCGGCCCAGACGTCGATGAATACCATGTCGAAGTGGCCGTGCAGTTCGGCAACGGTCTCGAATACGTCGCCCTCCCGGATGTCGACATGGGCATCCAGGCCCGCCGTGCCGACGTGATCGCGCAATCGGGCGCACTTGAGCGGGTCGCGTTCGGTCGCGACGACCACGCCACGGCCCAACGTGCGCAGTGCGTCGGCGAAATACAGCGTGGACACGCCGCATGAGCTGCCGAGTTCGAGGATGCGGGCCGGCCGTTGCGAGAGCACCATGTTGCGCAAGAACCCGCCCGTTTCCGGCGACACGGCCAACGATAGCCGGCTGCCTTCCGGGGAGTCGAAGTCGTCGGTGAACAGCCCGAACGTTTCGAGAAACCGCCCCCGCAGACGGGGGGCGATCGCTTCGTATTCCTCTGCCAACGACAGAAGCTCCTCGTTCGATCCCGGGAACTGCGCGCGGGCGCGGGCGATGATTTCGGTCCGGCTCTCTTCGTGGAGCCGTCGCAGAAGAACGGCGGTGGATGAAGCCATGTGCGTTCCTTGACGAGATTGATCACGTCGACGATGTATCCGGGCGCGCCTCTTGCGCCACGGTTTCGGCGCGGCCGCTCGATATCGGCGACACGCGGAGGTTGTCATGCGATTCGGGCGAGCGTGATGGCGCGCTCGGGGCACGCGGTCACACACAGTCCGCATGACCGGCACGCATGCGCGTTCGGCGTGTAGGCGACTTTCATGCCGTGCACGCGCAGCTTCAGGCGATGCATCAGGCCGAGGCCGACGTAATCGGCCGGGTCGATGCGTCTGACCTCGAACACGTTTTCAGGGCAAACCGCGACGCAATCCGCTTTGCCTTCGCAACGTTTCAGATCGACGATCGGCGCGATCACGCCCGGTTGCTGTTTGCAGTCGCCCGTGGATTTTTCGCGCACGTTCACGCTCCCGTGGGCCGGTCGCCGCCGGAGCGCCACGCGTTGCGGAAATGCTCGCGTTCCTCGGGCGTCATCGATTCCCACTTGCGCCAGTGGCGCCGGCCGCGCCAGCCGTGGTGTCCGCGGAAGCCGCCGAACAGGATGCGGCTCAACACGAGCAGGCCCAGCGCCCGGGCGAAATCGATCGTGCGGGCACCGACGAACAGCGCCGGCATCACCCAGTTCCACAACATCATGACGACCCATCCGAGCACGCCTATGGCGATCAAGACGAGCACCGCCTTGCCCGCGCATCTGATTCGAAAATTCATTTGTCGACTCCTCTAGGGTCTGTTTACATATGGAACGCACATGCGTTGCCACGAGAACGGCCGCTCGCGAGGCGCGTGACGCCGCGAATACTGACGTATTCGCAAGGAGCGCAACGCGGCGAGCGGCCGTTCTCGTGGCAACCCCTAATTAAAAAATTCATTCCACGGGAATGCCCGAAATCGCCCGTATGGCGGCGTCGCTCGTCGCTTGTCCCCCAAGGGGACTTCCTGCGGGGCGTTTGGCTCGGCCAAACGGCGCTCCTCACTTCTTGCCCTACGCCCCGGAGGAAGTCCCCTTGGGGGACGGGCGATTTCGGGCATTCGCATGTGCGTTCCATATGTAAACAGACCCTAGATATTGTCCAGTTCGTCATGAATGAGCTGCAGCCGTGCACGCAGATGCAAGACCGCATAGCGTTTGCGCGCGAGCAGCGTATTGAGCGCAACGCCACTTTGCGTGGCCATCTCCTTGAAGGAGCGGCCCTCCAGTTCGTGCGCGATAAACACCTCGCGCTGATTCGCCGGCAGTTCGTCGAGCGCATCCTGCAAGGCTTCGAGCAGGAGCGTGCGCGCGTACACGGCTTCGGGGCCGGCATCGTGCGCCGGCAGCACGAGATCCAGCCGGTACTCGCTGTCCGCGTCGTCGTCGGCCTCGGACAGATCGGCCAGCGGCTGCTCCTTCTTCTTGCGAAAGCGGTCGACGATACGGTTGCGCGCCGCGCGGAACAGCCACGCGCTCGCCTGTTCGATGGGCGCCGGAAGCCGGTAAGCCTGGACGAACTCGTGAAACACGTCCTGAAGGATGTCCTCGGCATCGTCCGGGTCGCGAATCCGACGCCGGATGAAGCTCACCAGCCTCGTTCGTTCACGCATCACTATCGCGGTGATGTCGCGGTCTGGGTCGGTCATGTGCGTGAAGTGGGTGGCGATTCCATGCTCCTGAAGACGTTTCAGGCGCGGGAATATTGTGGCGAGTGCGAAAAATGACTGCTCAACCGGGCGGCTTCAACGGAGAGATCGGTTACACCGCCCATCCAGCAGGCAGCAATTGGTCCGGCCCGACGGTCATCGCCGACACGAGCGGGAACGGCGTAACGATAGTGCAAGGAACGAACCCGCGACGACAAGGCGAAGCATGCGCTTCGCGGCGGCGACGTGTGCGGGCACCGGCGTGTGCGGCAGGCGCGGGCGTTGCCGGGGCCAGACAGGAACGCGCGTGCCGTGCTCGCGACTGTCGGCTGCATCCGGGCCGTACTACGCGCCGGCTGTTCGCGGTCGTCCGCCGGTCGGTCCGGCGCGGCTGCTACGAATGGGTTCCCGCAACAGCATCGGTTTCCCGCGACGGCGAGCCGAATGCGCCCTGACGATCGCCCTTCCCCGAAGCCGCACCGCGACCATTCCCGCCAGCTTGCAGGCCGGCCTCAACGCGCCGACATGAAATCGAACAGCTTCGCGATATCGGTCGTCAGCACGGTTCCGGCCTTCACGCCGACCCACAGCGTGCGCGTCGCCCACGCATCGTCGAGCTTCACGACCCCGAGCCGCGCCGCGCGCTCGCCGGTCACCGCGTCGCGCGGCAGGATGCCGATCCCGAGCCCCGCCTCGATCATCCGGCTCACGCCGTCGAAATTCGATACCTGGATCCGCAGCTTCAGCGAACGCTCGACCGCGAACGCGGCGTCGGTCATCCGCGCGAGCAGCGAACTGCCGTCGCTGAGCCCGACGTAGTCCTCGTCGAGCGTGTCCGCGAAGCGGATGCTGTCGCGCGCGGCGAACCGGTGCGTGCGCGGCACGAGCAGCACGAGTTCGTCGCGGCGGTACAGCCGCCGTTCGATACCGGGGGCCGGCACGTTGTCGGCGAACACGCCGAGATCGGCCTTGCCGGACGCGAGCGCATCGACGATCTCGTGGCTCAAACGCTCCTCGAGGCTGACCTTGATACCCGGATTGTCGGTGAGGAACGCCGCGAGATCGGCGGGCAGGAACTGGACGATCGCGGACGTGTTGGTCCACACATGGATGTGGCCACGCACGCCGGCGACGTAGTCGCTCATCTCGTGCGCCATCCGGTTGACCTGCTCGATCACCTTCGCCGCATGGTCGAGCAGCGCGCGTCCCGCGGGCGTCAGCTCGACACCGCGCGCATGCCGGACGAACAGCGCACTGCCGGTCACGCTTTCGAGCTCGGCGATGCGCTTGCTGACCGCGGACAGCGTGAGCTGGCCATGCTCGGCCGCTTTCGTCAGGCTGCCGTGCTCGGCGACGAGCGCGAACACGCGCAGCGATTGCAGATCGAAATGAAGCGGGTTCACCATGTCGTGGGTCCTGGGGAGGCCAGGCCGGTGCTTGCCGTCAGCGCGGCGGCCTGACGCCGATCATACGCCCGGCCGCCCCCTCGCGACACGGTGCACGACGACGCAAAACGGCGCCTAGCGCGGCGCGATCGACTGCAACGCGGCGAGCATCGCACCGTCCGGCTTCGCGAGATCGTCGAGCACGTCGAAGTGCCGCATGCCGGGGAGCCCGACGTGGACGATCCGTTCGCCCGCCGCTTCGCATGCCGTCGCATAGTCGCGTGCCTGCCGGACGAGTTCGGGCAGCTCGGCATCGCCGACCGCAACGACCGTCGGTGCGCCGGGCCCGACATGGCGCAACGGGCTGTACGCGTCCACTTCGCGCGCGCTGAGCTGCAGCTTGTCGTTCAGGACGCACAGCGAGATCGGTTCGAGATCGACGAGCGGGCTGATCGCGAGCGCCGACACGACGGCCGGATGCGCGCGGTACACGGCCGTCAGGTGGCCGCCCGCCGAATGGCCGCCCAGGTGGATCGGCCGGCCGGCGGTACCGATTGCGTCGGGGTCGTTCGCCAGGTAGTCGAGCAGCGCACCGATCTCGCCGACGATGCCGGTCATCGTCGCGACCGGCGCCAGCGTGTATTCGGCGAGTATCACGTCGAAACCGCGTGCGAGCGGCCCGCTCGCCGCGTACGCGAAATCCTCTTTCGCGCAGTGTTGCCAGTAGCCGCCGTGAATGAACACGAACAGCGGCGCATCGGGCCGACCGCACGACAGCCAGTCGAATCGCTGCGCGGGCTGCGCACCGTAACGCAGGTCGCGCCGGCCGCGCGTCGTGTCATAGAGCGCCGCGCTGCGCGCCTGCATCGACGCCAGCAGCGCCGGGAAATCGGGTACCACCTTCGTGTTCAGATAGGCGGCGTCGAGGGCCGCGCGGTCCATGCCGCGATAGAGGATCGTCATCGGAATCGTTCGGGTCGGGTTGCGGAAGCGCGGACGCAGGCGTCGCGTCCGGTGCGAAGGCGGCTTCTAAGTCGCCGAAGCACGCATTATCCGCAGCGCGGCACGGGCCGGCTATCCGGAATCGGCGAGCGCGGAAACCGGCTGTCCGTTTTCGGCGGCAGATCGACGCGGCAGGAGGCCGCACCGGTACGATCCGGGCCGCATGCGCGATGGCACGAGATGCCCGACGGTGCGCCGGCGGTCGGATCGAGTCAGATCAGCTCGGAGATTTCGACCAGGTTCAGGTCGGGATCGCGCACGTAGACCGAGCGGATCTTCCGCGTCGCGCCCGTGCGTTCGACGGGCCCTTCGACGATCGGCCATTCGACGCGCTTCAGGTGCGCGATCGCGTCGTCGAGCGGCACCGACGCGATGAAGCACAGGTCGAGCGCGCCGGGCACCGGCACATGCGCTTTCGGTTCGAACTCCGCGCCGCGCACGTGCAGGTTGATCTTCTGGTTGCCGAAGCGGAACGCGATCCGGCCGGCTCCGAAGGTTTCGAGCTGCATCTGCAGCACCTCGGTGTAGAAATGCGTCGTCCGGTCGGGATCGACGCAGGTCAGCACGAGATGGTCGAGGTGGTCAATCAGTGCCATGAGGTTCGCTCCGGTTGGTCGTTCACGAGAAAGCGCGTTGCGCGGGCATGTCGCCGGCGTCCGCGCGCGGCGGCGGATGAAGGTCCGAGCGGCGCCCGGCCTTCAGGATCTGGCTCGGCACGTCATGGCCGATCAGCGCCGGCAGCCGCGCCGACGCGGCCAGCACGGCCGCGAGATCGACGCCGGTATCGTAGCCGTCGAGTTCGAGCATGTGCACGAGTTCCTCGGTGCACGCGTTGCCGGTCGCGCCCGGCGCGTACGGGCAGCCGCCGAGGCCGCCGAGCGATGCGTCGAAGCGGTCGATCCCGGCGTCGAGTGCCGCGAGCGTGTTCGCAAGCGCCATCCCGCGTGTGTTGTGGAAGTGCAGCGTGAGCTGCAGCGCGCCGAAGCGCTCGCGCGCACGTGCCGACAGCTCCCGCACTTGCGACGGAAATGCCATGCCCGTCGTATCGCACAGCGTGAAGCCATGCACGCCGAGATCGGCGAAACGCTGCATCCACGCGAGCACGCCCTCGGCCGCGATGTCCCCTTCCATCGGGCAGCCCATCGCGGTCGACAGCGAGACGTTGATGGCGACACCCGTGCCGCGTACCGCGTCGATCACGTCGCGCAGCTGCGCGAACGATTGTTCGCGCGTCATCCGCAGGTTCGCGCGGTTGTGGCTTTCGCTCGTCGACATCACGAGGTTCACTTCGTCGACGCCGCACGACAGCGCGCGCTCGGCACCGCGCACGTTCGGCACGAGCACCGTGTAGACGACACCCGGTGCGCGCGCGATGCCGTGCATCACCGCCTCGGCGTCGCGCAACGCGGGGATCGCCCTCGGCGACGTGAACGACGTGACCTCGATCTTCGCGTAGCCGCAGGCGCTCAGCACGTCGACGAGCGCGATCTTGTCGTCGGTGTCGACGAATGCCGCTTCGTTCTGGAAACCGTCGCGCGTCGCGACTTCGTGGATGTAGAGCCGTGTGCGTTGCGCGCTCATGTCGTCGTCTCCTGGTTCGGGTTCAGATCACGCCGCGCGTGCGCCAGTCGCCGCGCGTCGCCGCATCGATGCCGAGCGTTTCGAGTACCGCGTCGGTATCCGCGCCCAGCGCGGGCGCCGGGCGCTCGATGCGCCCGGGCGTCGCACCGAGCTTCGGCACGATGCCGGGCACGAGCACGGGCGTGCCGTCGGGCAGCGCGGCATCGACGAGCATGTCGCGCGCGCGGTAATGCGGATCGGCGGCGATGTCGGCCACGTCGTAGATGCGCCCGGACGGGATGCGCGCGTCGTTCAATGCGGCCAGCACCGCGTCGAGATCGTGCCGCGCGCTCCACGCGCCGATCGCCGCGTCGATGCGTTCGACCTGCGCGACGCGCCCGTCGTTGTGCGCGAGCGCGGGATCGTTGCCGAGATCGGGCCGGCCGATCAACTCCATCAGGCGCCGGAAGATGCTGTCGCCGTTCCCGGCGATCAGTGCATACCGGCCGTCGCGGCAGCGATATGCGTTGGTCGGCGCGATGCCGGGCAGGCTGCTGCCGGCCGCCTCGCGCACGGCACCGAACGCCGAGTATTCGGGCAGCAGGCTTTCCATCATGTTGAATACCGACTCGTACAGCGCGACATCGACGACCTGCCCCTTGCCGCCCTGCTGCTCGCGATGCCGCAGCGCGAGCAGCACGCCGATCACGCCGTGCAGCGCCGACAGCGAATCGCCGAGCGAGATGCCGACGCGCACCGGCGTGCGGCCCGGCTCGCCGGTCAGGTGCCGCAGGCCGCCCATGGCCTCGGCGATCACGCCGAAGCCGGGACGGTCGCGGTACGGGCCCGTCTGGCCGTAGCCCGACACGCGCAGCATCACGAGCCCAGGGTTGATCGCGGACAGCGCGTCCCAGCCGAGCCCCCAGCCTTCGAGCGTGCCGGGCCGGAAGTTCTCGATCAGCACGTCGGTTTCCGCGACGAGGCGGCGTACCACGTCCTGCCCTTCGGGCGTGCGCAAGTCGAGCGTCAGCGAGCGCTTGTTGCGCGACTGCGCGGCCCACCAGACCGACGTGCCGTCGTGCAGCAGCCGCCATTTGCGCAGCGGGTCGCCGAGCGCGGGCGGCTCGACCTTGAGCACGTCCGCACCGAATTCGGCGAGCATCCGGCCCGCGAACGGGCCGGCGATCAGTTGTCCGAGTTCCAGCACGCGGATGCCGTCGAGGGGCCGTGTCATGGTTGTCTCCGATGAAAGCGTGTTGTCGATGACGGCGATCATGACGGCGTTCCCGCCCGGCGAAAATCGATCGATGCTCAACCAGCCTTTCCGAAACGGAAAGGCGTGCGCCGCGTCCGTTCACAAATGCGGTGCGCCAGCCTTTCCATCCGGGAAAGCGCACTCGCGCAACGGTCAAACGACGGCCCGCGTGCCGCCGGCAGAATCGAACCCGTTCCGCGCCCGCCCCGGGCGCCTGCCAGCGAGGCCCGCCATGTTTTCCGTTTCCTCTCCCGCGACGATCGTGTTCCTCGACCGCGCGACGCTGTCACCGCAAACCGTGCTGAAGCCGTTCCCGTTTCCGCACGTGTTGCGCACGTTCGAGCGGACGGCCGCGCACGAAGTCGCTGCACGCATCGGCGACGCGGACATCGTCGTGACCAACAAGGTGCGGCTCGACGCGGCGGCGCTTGCCGACGCGCGGCGCCTGCGGATGATCGCGATCGCCGCGACGGGCACCGACATCGTCGATCTCGACGCGTGTGCCGCGCACGGCATCGTCGTGAGCAATATTCGCGGGTATGCGGTCCGCACGGTGCCCGAGCACACGTTCGCGCTGATCTTCGCGCTGCGCCGCAGCCTCGTCGCGTACCGCGACGCGGTGCGCGCGGGGCGCTGGCTCGACAGCGGGCAGTTCTGCCTCTTCGATCATCCGATTCGCGACCTGGCCGGCTCGACGCTCGGGATCGTCGGCGACGGCGTGCTCGGGCGCGCGGTGGCCGGCATCGCGCGCGCGCTCGACATGCGGGTACGGTTCGCCGCGCACGGCGATGCATCGGGGGACGACTACGCGCCGCTCGACACGCTGCTTCGGGACAGCGACGTGATCACGCTGCACTGTCCGCTCACGCCCGCGACGCGACACCTGATCGACGCGGCCGCGTTCGCGCGGATGGCACGCCGGCCGTTGCTGATCAACACCGCGCGCGGCGGGCTCGTGGATGAAAACGCGCTCGTCGACGCGTTGCAGTCGGGGCAGATCGCGGGCGCGGGGTTCGACGTGGTCACGCAGGAGCCGCTGCCGGCCGCGCATCCGTTCCACGCGATCCTGTCGCATCCGGCCTTCATCCTGACGCCGCACGTCGCGTGGGCGAGCGACGAGGCGATGCAGGCGCTCGCCGATCAGCTCGTCGACAATGTCGCCGCGTTCGTCGAGGGCGCTCCGACGCATGTAGTGTGATGCGCAGGCGCGGAGATCGTTTCGACGGCTCTACGAGAAAAGCCCCGCTCGATTGCTCGAAGCGGGGCTTTGGATCGGGAGTTGCTTACGCCAGTGACCCGGCACGTAGCGGGTTTGTGCATCGGGCTCATGCATCCGCCCTGTCTTGCAGCGGGTTTCTGAATGCCCGATGAGCGCTACGTCAGGGAACTCGGGCCGCCGATGCTGCAGGGCCGGCCTGACGCTGGTCGGGCCGCGCACTGGATCTCGCCGGCTTTGGCTGCAGCGCACCACCCGGCGCGCTGATCCCGACCCGAACGCGCGCGTTTCAGTAAGCGGACATCTCGACGCAAGGATCGACCTTGGACGGCGAGCAGATGACCGAATACTTGGCGCTCTCGCGCATCAGCGCTTCGCCTTCGTGCAGCGCGATCTTGATCTCGGGGTGACGCTCGTACGCGAGGAATGCCGAGCACACGACCGCGGACATCACGACGAGGGAAAACACAAATTTTTCAAGGGTTTGGAAACGTTCAGGCATGGTTCGACCTATCACTTAGGCCGTGATTATATCTCGAAATTAGGGTTTTCCCTATAAGTCGGCCCGCATACCGAGGATGCATTCGGTCGCGCGCGGACAAGATGCTCGCGCCCTTTTTCCCTGCCGGTCCGCGCCTGAGTGTCGATCGAACAGGATGGGTCGACCGGTTGCGGGGTTCGCGCCGTATTGGCGCTGCCGGCAACCGTGTCCGGCCACCAGCCCGGTCGCGGTGCGCCAGCCCCGGTGCATCCGGCGATCCGCTTGCGGGCAATCGGTCGGTGGCGTGAAGTCGGTGGAAGGCGTGGCGCGGCGTTCGGGCGCGACAGGCCGCGTATTACCGGAGGGAAACGCCCCGCTCGTTGCCCTCGCAGGTCACCGCGTCACCATGTCACTGCGGTGCCGACGCGCCGCTTGCCGCATTGCCGGGCCATGCCTTGCCGATCTGGTCGACCAGCGATTTCGCGGTGCCCGTCACGATCGCCGCGTCGACGCCGGACGTCTGCCACGAGCCGTCGGCGGCCTTCACGAAGGTCAGGTTCGCGCGCGACGGCTTGTAGTCGGTATTGCGCCACGTGACCACGACGTCGCACGAGTAGGTGCGATCGCCGACCTTCTTGCAGTCGCCGTCGGGCTTCGCCGACACGACATCGGCCGAGACGGGCAGCGGCTGGCCGAACAGCGCGTTCAGCCCGCCGTGGTTTTCCGCCTCGAGCGCGCGGCGCACGGCGGCATCGACGTCGCCCGATCCGGGGCCGTCGTGGAGCAGGTTGCACGCGGCCAGGAGAGTCGATGCACCGGCGAGTGTCAGCAGCGTCTGGAACTTCATGGATATCCGTTATCGGGTGAACGCCGCGTAGTCTGCAACGTCCGCGTATCGTGCGCGGTATCCATTTGTAACCAATTGCACGGGCGCGATCGCCCCTCCGCTTCGCCCGCGCCTGCTGACGCCCCTACTGCCGCTCCTGCTTCACGCGGCTCACGAGCTGCGTCGGGCTCACGAACTGCAGCGCGATGACCACCCACACGAGCGTGATGGCCATGTAGATCATCGCCATCGCGTCGATCGACTGCGGCGCGCGCACACCGGTTGAGAACACCGCGTAATACAGCGCGACGACGAGTGTCTGCGTGCTCGGCCCCGCGGTGAAGAAGGTCAGCTCGAACATCCCGATCGTGCGCACCAGCACGAGCAGCCCCGCCGCGAGCATGCCGGGCACGAGCAGCGGCAGCAGCACATGGCGGAAATAACGCCACGTGTTCGCGCCGAAGATGCGCGCGGCGGCTTCGAGATTCGGATCGATCTGCTCGATGAACGGCGTCATCACGAGGATCACGAACGGCAGCGCCGGCACGAGGTTCGCGAGGATCACGCCGGGCAGCGTGCCCGCGAGCCCGACCTTGTACATCACGGTGGCCATCGGGATCCCGTACGTGACGGGCGGCACCATCAGCGGCAGCAGGAACACCAGCAGCGCGAAGCGCTTGCCGCGAAACTGCACGCGCGCGAGCGCATAGGCGGCCGGCACGCCGAGCGCGATCGACAGCAGCACGACCGCGCCAACGACCTCGACGGTCACCCACAGCACGCTCGCGAGCTGGAAGTCCGCCCACGCCTTCGCGTACCAGTGCAGCGTGAAGCCCTGCGGCAGCGGCGTGCCGAACCAGCGTGTCGCGATCGAGTTCACCGCGACGGTCGCGATCAGCAGCATCACGTTCAGCAGGAAGAACGCCATCAGCCCCCAGACGAGCGCGTGCCACGCACGGCCGGCGAGATGGCTTGCCATCTTCCGCGGTTTCCTCGCGTCGGCGGGCCGCACGTCGGGCGGATCGGGCGCATCGTGCTTCGGCGGCCACGCGCGGGCGGCATGATTGTCGGTCGCCATCAGCCCTTGCCCCCCGTCACCGCGCCGGTATAGAAGAAGCGGCGCGCGCCGAGCATCGACGCGACCACCAGCAGCTGCACGAAACCCATCACGATCGCGATCGCCGACGCGAGCGAATAGTCGTAGCTCTCGAACGCCGCTTCCGCCGCCGCGATCGAGATCACGCGCGTGGGCCCGGCCGGCGCGCCGAGCAGCACGGCCGACGGGAACACCGAGAACGCCTGCACGAACGACAGGCACGCGGCCATCGTGAGCCCCGGCACGAGCAGCGGCAGGTAGATCCGCCGGAACTGCTGCCACGGGTTCGCGCCGAGCGTCGCCGCCGCGCGCGCGAGTGTCGGGTCGATGCCGCTGATGTACGAGAGCATCAGCAGGAATGCGAACGGAAAGCCCGACACGATCAGCGACAGCAGCACGCCCCAGTAGTTGTGCGTGAGGCGCACTTCGTCGGTGTACAGGTGCAGCCCCTGCAACGCCTGCGGGAACCAGCCGTTCGGCCCGAAATACGTGAGCATCCCGTCGGCGACGAGCACCGTGCCGAGCGTGACGGGAATCACGAGCAGCGTCGTGACGAACTTCTGGTAAGGCGAATTGCGGCGCAGCGCGAACGCGACGGGCACCGCGACGCCGACGTTGAGTAGCGTCGCCGGCACCGCCAGCTTCAGCGTGACGAGCACCGTGGGCCACATCGCGGTGTCGGTGAAGAACTGCACGTAGTTCGCGAACGCGCCGCCGCTGTTCATCGGCTGGAACGACAGCACGAGACCGTAGGCGAACGGATAGACGAACAGCGCGACGATGAACGCGAGTGCGGGCGCGACGAGCCATGCTTTCGCGTCGCGCGGTGTGCCGCCGGCCGGGAGCGTGCTCACGCGGCCTCCCGGTGGCGCGTTGCGGTGCACGCGATGCGGCGGCCGTTCATCGCGCGTCTCCCGCATAGACGAGCGTGCGCGACGGCGCAACACATAACCGCAAATGCTCGCCTTCCGCGAATTCGCCGGCCACGCGCGCCCAGATCGGGCCGAACGGCGTGGCCGCACGGATCAGCGAATCGCGGCCGCCGTATTCGACCGTTTCGACGGTCGCGTCGAACGCGTTGTCGGCGCCGTCTGCCGCGCGCTCGATGTCGTCGGGACGCAGCGCGACCGCGACGTCCTTCGTGTCGAAGCCGGCCATCGGCACGCCCGTGAGCCGCACGCCTGCGGCGCTGACGTTTACGTGGCCGCCGGCCATCCCGTCGAGCGTGAACGGCAGCACGTTGCGATAACCCATGAAACGCGCGACGTGCAGGTTGTGCGGGCGCGTGTAGACGTCCTTCGGTGCCGCGACCTGCTGTACGACGCCCTCCTTCATCACGACGATGCGGTCGGCCATCGACAGCGCCTCGTCCTGGTCGTGCGTCACGTAGATCGTCGCGCGTTCGAGCTGCGTGTGGATGCGGCGGATCTCGGCGCGCATCTCGATGCGCAGCTTCGTGTCGAGGTTCGACAGCGGTTCGTCCATCAGCACGAGCGGCGGCTCGATGACGATCGCGCGTGCGATCGCGACGCGCTGCTGCTGCCCGCCCGACAGCTGCCCGGGCAGCTTGCCCTCGTGGCCGACGAGCTGCACGAGTTCGAGCGCCTGCTGCGCGCGCCGCCGCGTTTCCTGCTTCGGCACGCCGCGCATCTTGAGGCCGAAACCGACATTGTCGAGCACCGACAGGTGCGGAAACAGCGCGTAGTTCTGGAACACCATCCCGAAGCCGCGGCGCTCGGGCGGCAGCACGTCGATGCGCGTGTCGTCAAGCCAGATGCCGCCGCTCGTGAGCGGCTGCAGCCCCGCGATGCAGTTCAGCGCGGTCGACTTGCCGCAGCCCGACGGGCCGAGCAGCGCGATGAACTCGCCGCGCCGGATCTCGAGGTCGAGCCCGTTCAGCGCGGCGACCTGCGCACCTTCCGCATTGGTGAAGCTGCGGCTGACGCCATCGAGCCGCAGCCGTTCGAAACTCTGCTTCATTGCGCGAACTCCATCGACGCGGGCGCCGCGGCGCCCGCCGGCCCATGCGTCACTTCGACTTCTGCGAACCGATCTCGCGGTCCCACTTCTGGAACGCGGCGACCATCGCCTGCGCGCTGAGCGGCTGCACGTGCGGGCGATCCGCCAGCAGCTTCGCGTATTCCGGGCGGCCGAACTTGCGGATCACTTCCTGGCTGTGCGCGGGCGCCATTTCGAGCGTCACGCCCTTCACCGCCGGGCCCGGATAGAAGTAACCGTCGTCGTAGGTCATCGCCTGCTGCGCCGGTTCGAGCAGGAAGTTCATCAGCTTGAACAGCACGTCGAGCTTGTCCTTCGGCACGCCCTTCGGGATCACCATGTAGTGCGCATCGTTGACCCACGTCATGTTGTCGAACGCCTGGACCCGGAACTCGGCCGGCACGATGCCGAGCGCACGCGGGTTGAGATCCCAGCCGGTGACGGTCACGGTCATGTCCCGCGTGCCTTCGCCGAGCTCCTTCATCACTGCCGACGTGCCGCCCGGGTAGTACGGGACGCAGTCGTTGAGCTGCTTCAGGAACGCCCAGGTCTTGTCCCAGCCGTTGATCGGGTCCTGCGGGTTCTTGTCGCCGAGCACGTACGGCAGCCCCATCAGGAACGTGCGGCCGGGGCCCGAGTTCGCCGGGCGCGCGTAGATCAGCTTGTTCGGATGCGCCTTGCACCACGCGAGCAACTGGTCGGGTGTCTTCGGCGGGTCGCTGACCTTCGCCGGGTTGTATTCGAGCAGCGGGCCGGCCGGCATGTAGGTGACTTCGAGACCGAAGCCCTGTGCGAGGTCCTGCATCTTGCGCGGGCCGGGTGCGTACCGGTCGAGCACGCCGGGGAATGCGCCCGCGTTGTCGGGCAGCACCTTCAGCCACAGGTTCTGCTCGATGCCGGCGGCCAGCGCGTCGGTGCCCGTCAGCACGAGGTCGATGTCGGCGCGCCCCGCCGCCTGCATCGCCTTGATCTTGCCCGGCAGCTGCGGCGCCGGCGCGTTCGTGAACGTGACGCTCGACACGAGGGTCGGGTTCTTGTCCCTGAAGGCTTCGATGGCCTTCTGCGTGAGTTGCAGGTTGCCCGCGACATCGACGATGTTCAGCGATACGGGGGCGGCAACGGCTGCCGAGGCCGACAGCGTGAAGCCCACGGCGAGTGCGATCCGGCGGACACGGCGAGCGATCGTGGTGGCGTTCATGTCTCCTCACTTCGGTCGGTGGATGGGACCTTTCTTTTCAGGAAATCATGACGGCGTTATACGATGTCGGTCAACAAAAAACCGAGGTGGCCGGGGCGGGACTTTCCCTGACAAACACCTTCCGGTGAGTGCCAGTTTGATTACCCGGCAAGATGGGCCGGGATCGCGGCTGGATGCCCAGTCGTCTTGCGACGTCATATCTCTGCCGGGGCAATCCCGGCGAAGTGGATTCAACTGGCCCCGACTGGATCGGTGCCGTCAGCGTTCGGCAGGCCCGGCAAATCAGCGGTTCTTCAGCGCGATCAACACGTCCCGGTGGCCGGAAATGATTTCGCGCCGCGCGGGACGTCGTCCTCCTCGGCTTCGGTCGAAGCCTTGGCCTCGTGGGTAGGACGGATGATCGTGCGGGGTTTCAACGCAACGCCGTACAGCACCTTTCGTTTGGGATCCGTGACGGCATTCCGCAAAAAATGACAGCGATCGGCCGCTTGTCCGTCAATCGGATGGAGCGGTCGCGTCGCTGTCAGTCATGGCGCCCGATGAATGGACGAAAACGGCCCGAGGACGGCAAACAATGCCCGAATATCAATTCCTCAAGCCTGAATCGCCTTCACCCAACGCCATCACCTCGCCGATCAACCGTTCCGCATCACTCCACTCGCCATACCCCGACGCCGGATTCAGGTGCCCCACTTCGCCGAGATCGACGAGCCTGCTGCCCCACCCTGCCGCCAGCGTTTCGATGCGATCGAAGCGCGCGAGCGGATCGTTGCGGCTCGCGGCGACGATGCTCGGAAACGGCAGCCGCCCGGTCGGTACCGGCGTCCAGCCGTGCGCGTCGATCGCGTCGGGCGCCGGATAACCGGCGGGCATCGGCGTATCGAGATCGGCCGGCGCCGCGAGCAGCGCGCCGTGGATCTCGCGCGTGGCCTGCCGCGCCCAGTGCACGGCAATCATCACCCCCGCGCTGTGCGCGACGAGGATCACGGGGCCGTCGATCGCGGCCAGCGCCGCATCGAGCGCCGCGACGCGTGCGGCGCGGCTCAGCTTGTCGGCTTCGAGCGGCGCGACGGCGCGTGCGTTCGGCAGGCGTCGTTCGAGGTGCGTCTGCCAGTGGTCTTCGACGTGATCGCGCAAGCCGGGCACGATCAGGATGGTGGGTGCGGTCGTCAGGGTCATGCAGCCTCCGAAGCGTTCAGGAAAGTCTGGACGCGCGTCGTTCGCGTTCGACGCGCGCGAGGTCGGCCACATAGCTCGCGCGTCCGATCGCGAACAGCACGGCGGCCATGAGCGGCACGACGGGAATCCATTGGAGTGCGCCGACAAGGCCGGCGCGATCGGCGGCCCACCCCGTCAGCAGCGGGCCCGGCGCCATGCCGAGCAGGTTGTTGGCGAGCGTGAGCGTCGCGAACGCCGATGCGTGGATCGCGGCCGGCGTCAGGTTCGCGACCATCGCGCCCGACGCACCGGACGCGCCCGCGCCGACCAGCATGCCCGCGCAGATCAGCGCGAGCTGCAGCGGCCCGGGCGGCAGCCGGAACGCGACCGCGAGGCAGACGCCGGTCAGCACGCAATACGCGATCGCGGTCAGCCACTTGCGCTTGCCGTCGGTTTTGCCGACGCGGTCGGTGACGATCCCGCAGCCGACCATCCCGATACCCGCGAGCAGCACGAAGCCGGCGGCGAGCACGGCCGCGCGGTCGGGCGCCATCGCGTAGTAGCGGTTCAGGTAGCTCGGCAGCCATGCGAACAGCGCGCCCGGCACGAACAGGTGCAGCCCGCTGCCGAGATACGCGCAGATCACCGAACGCGACGCGAACAGCCCCGACATCAGCACGCGCACGCTGCCGCGCAGGTCGCGCGGCGTGTCGCTGTCGCGCCGGCAGGGTTCGGCGCCGCATTCGGTGCCGAATTCAGAGCGATATGCGGCGAGCCGCCGTTCGGTCACGACGCAGCGATACGCGACGAGCAGCACGATGCCGAGCGCGGCCATCACGCCGAACGACCAGCGCCAGCCGAGATGCGCGCCGACGAGCCCGCCGAGCGCCATGCCGAACACGGAGCCGAACGCGCCGCCGGCCATGAACGCGCCGGTCAGCGTCGCGCGCAGCCGCGCCGGGAAGATGCTGAGGATCAGCGCGACGCCGACGCTGCCGTACGCGGCTTCACCGAGCCCGACGAGGCCGCGCGCGACGAGCATCTCCGTGTAATGGGTCGACAGCGCGCAGCCGAGCGTCGCGACGCTCCACAGCGCGGCCATCAGCACGATGCTGCGCACGCGCCCGAAGCGGTCGGCGAGCACCGACAGCGGAAACGTCAGCAGCCCGACCAGCAGCGCGACGACGCCGGAGAGCGAACCGAGCTGCGTGTCCGACAGCGCCCATGCTTGCTTGAGCAGCGGGAACACGGCGTTGAGCACCTGCCGCGACATGTAGTCCGACAGCAGCAGGCCGACGGTCAGCCCGAACACGAGCCACGCATAGGCGGGCGCGCGCCGGCCGGCGGCGGCGACGTCCTGGATCGACGGCTCGACATGATGGATCAGCATGCGTGTCTCCTCCGGCACCGGAGCGGTCGTGCTCCGGCGCGGCTTGCGTGGCCCCGCTCCGTTGACCGGAGTCCGCCCCCGCATCACGCGCGGGGATGGGTGCCACGCCACAACGATCGGCGGGCCGCGGCCGCCATGGCCGCGGGCCCGGATGCGCGGATGCGCGGATGCGCGGATGCGCGGCGCGTCAGGCGGCCCGCAGCGGCACGTTCGGCTGGCCAGGCCGGCGGTTCGGCGCCATCCCGAGCTGCGCGAGGGTCTCGTCGATGCCGTCGTACTGCACGCCGATCCGGTAGATCGCCTTCGCTTCCTTGCCGGTCGCGATGTCGCGGCCGAGTTCGCGCGCGATCCGTGCGCACTGCTCGACCTGCTGCACCGAGGTCATCCGGTTGCCCTTCTGGTCGATGATCGTGTCCTCGATCCCGCAGCGCGGATGCAGGCCCAGCGCCATCGCGACCGTGTTGATCGGCAGCACGTTCTTCATCAGGGATTCGAGCGTGATGCATGCGCCGTCCGGGCAGCGCCGCACGAATTCCATGAAGTTGTACGGATTCGGGCCGTCGAAGCCGCCGCCGATGCCGACCCACGTGACGTTCAGCGGGCCGCGATAGACGCCACGGCGGATGATCCGTTCGAGCGTTTCCAGCGCATGCATGCCGGTGAGCTGGAAATGCGGCTGGATGCCGGCCGCCTGCAGGCGGCGCAGGTGCTCGTCGACCCAGCCGGGGCCGGCCGGCACGGTCATCTCGCGGTACGCGTCCCACAGCGCGGCTTCGTTCAGCGACGTGCCGGCGATGTCCTTGCGGTTCATCAGCTCGGTGATGTTCATCTGCACGGTGTTGATCGCGACCGTCACCTGGTCGGGCTTCGGCGTCAGCTCGGCGAGCATGTGGCGCGTGTCGTCGGACAGCCATTTCGCTTCCGCGCCGTCGCCTTCCGGCGCAAACGAGATCGAGCCGCCCACCTGCAGGATCATGTCGGGCACCGCCTCGCGCAGCCGGCCGAGCAGCTCGTTGAACTTCGACAGCCGCTTGCTGCCCTTGCCGTCGAGTTCGCGCACATGCAGGTGCAGCACCGTCGCGCCCGCGTTGTAGCAGTCGACGGCCTTCTGCACGTGCTCGTCCATCGTCACCGGAATGTCTTCCGGAAAATCGGCGGGCATCCATTCGGGGCCATACGGCGCGACCGTGATGACTACCTTGTCCTGGTTTTCCGGGTGCAGCGAATCGTCGAGAAATTGCATGTCGTCCTCCAGTGGAAATCGTTTTTGTGCAGGCGTACGGGCGTGCGTATCCCGCCGCGCCGGGCGGCGGGCCCGGCGCGTTGTTCGGCGTGGCGAATCGGTTAGGGTGCGAGCGCGCTCAGAACGGCACGTCGCCGACGATGCCCGCGCGCTCCATCCGGCGCACGCACGGCGGGTAGTCCATGACCGCGTAATGCTGCGTGCTGCGGTTGTCCCAGATCGCGACGCTGTTCTTCTTCCAGCGCCAGCGCACCTGGTATTCGGGGATGTATGCCTGGCTGATCAGGTATTGCAGCAGCTGGCCGGCGCCGGGATTCGCGTCCTGCCCGACCCGCACGCGCGCGGGCGTGTGGTAGTTCGTGAAATGCGTGGTGAACGCGTTCACGTACAGCACCTTCTCGCCGGTTTCGGGGTGCGTGCGCACGACCGGATGCTCGGCGTCCGGGTACTGCGCCTTCAGCGCGAGGCGCTTGTCGATCGGCATCGCCGCACCGAAGCTCGCCTCGATGCTGTGGCGCGCGCGCAGGTCGTCGATCTGCTGCTTCACGTGGTCCGGCAGGCGCTCGTAGGCGAGCACCATGTTCGCCCACATCGTGTCGCCGCCAACCGGCGGACCGTCGATGCAGCGCAGCACGCAGCCGAACGGCGGCGCCACGCGCCAGCTCGCATCGCTGTGCCACGCATTCTCGTAGCGGTCGTTCGGCTGGTCGGGCGACTTGTAGATCCGCACGAGCCCCGGGTGTTCCGGGTCGCTGCCGGCGACCGGATGATCCTCGAGCTCGCCGAAGCGCCGCGCGAACGCGACGTGCTCGGCGCGCGTGATGTCCTGGTCGCGCAGGAACAGCACGCGATGCCGCAGCAGCTGCGCGCGGATCTCGGCGAACAGGCCGTCGTCGTGCACGGCGTCGGCGAGGCTCACGTCCAGCAGTTCCGCGCCCAGCGCGCAGGTCAGGGGTTCGACTCGCATGCGCGTCTCCTCAGACGATGAACACCGACGAACCGGTCGTCTTGCGCGATTCGAGATCGCGGTGCGCCTGCGCGGCATCCTGCAGCGCGTAGCGCTGGTTGATTTCGATCCTGATGCGGCCGGCCGCGACGTGCGCGAACAGTTCGCCGGCCAGGTCGTTCTTCTCGGCCGGATCGGCGATGTAGTCGGCCAGCGCCGGGCGCGTCAGGTACAGCGAGCCCTTCATCGCGAGGCGCTGCGGATCGAACGGCGGGATCGGGCCCGACGCGGTGCCGACGCACACCATCAGCCCGCGCCGCTTCAGCGAATCGAGCGAGCCTTCGAAGGTGTCCTTGCCGACGCTGTCGAACACGACGTCGACGCCCGCGCCGTCCGTCAGCTCGCGCACGCGTTTCGCGACGTCCTCGCGGCTGTAGTCGATCGTATGGTCGCAGCCGTGCGCGCGGGCGATCGCGGCCTTGTGCTCGCTGGAAACCGTGCCGATCACCGTGAGCCCGAGCAGCTTCGCCCATTGCGACACGATCAGCCCGACGCCGCCGGCGGCCGCGTGCAGCAGGATCGTGTCGCCCGGCGCGAACGCGTGGATACGGCGCAGCAGGTAGGCCGACGTCAGGCCGCGCATCGTCATCGCCGCGGCCGTTTCGCACGAAATGCCGGCCGGCAGCCGCACGAGCGGCGCGGCGGGGATCAGCCGCTCGGTGCTGTACGCGCCGAGCGTGTTCAGGAAGCCCGTGTACGTCACGCGGTCGCCGACGGCGACGTTCGTCACGCCGGGGCCGACCGCATCGACCACGCCGGCCGCCTCGACGCCGATCCCGGCCGGCAGCGGCACCGGATACAGGCCGCTGCGGAAATACGTGTCGGCGAAATTCAGCCCGACGGCCTCGTGCCGCAGGCGCACCTGGCCGGCACCCGGATCGCCGACGTCGACTGCTTCCCAGCGCAGCACGTCGGGGCCGCCGGTTTCGTGGAATCGCACTGCATGTGCCATCGTGTTCTCCGTATGTTGTCAGTCGGATGCGCGCCGCGCATCGTCGGGTTCGTTCATGCCCGGCGGCGTCGCGGCTGCGCCGTCCGCCAGCGGGTCGTCCAGTCCGGCCCAGTCCGCGTCGCCCAGGTAGCGTCGCGCGGCCGGGAAAATCACGCCTTCCATCCGCCCCATCTGCTCGAACGCGCCGTACGCATAACGGGCGAGCGCCGCGTCGAACGCGGCCGACGGCAGGCCGTCCGCGGCGATTCGCTCGAGCGCATCGAGCGCTTGCGCATCGCGCTGCCGCTGGCGGTCGAGTTCGTCCAGTTCGGCCGCGACGCACTCCGCACGCACGCGCAATGCCGCGAAGAGCTGCGCTTCGGCGGCCGTGCCAACACGGGCGCGCTGCAACGCGGCGAGCGATGCCAGCGCACGCTGCGCGTCGGCCGCGTGGCGCAGCGGTACGTCCGCGTGTGCGTCGGTCGCCATCAGGCCACGCTGCGCGTCTCTCGCTTGCCGCTGCTGCTGTGCATCCACGTCCACATCCGCGTCCGCGCCGTACGCCATCAGCGCATGCAGCAACTCGCCGACCGCGCGATGCGCATCCAGGCAACGCGCCATCACGCGCGCCTCGGCCGGCGTGCGCCGCGACGTGCACACGAGCACCGGTACACCGCTCGTCGCGAGCAGGTGCCGCCGTTGCGCGCAGGCCGCCGCATCGGCATCGTGCGGCAGCGCCGCAACGCCGATCAGGTCGCAGCCGAGTTCGGCCGCCAGCGCGGCAGGTGCCGCGTCGCCGGCCCCCGGATGGCCGGCCCCCGGAAGGCCGGCCCCCGCGATCACATGGGACAAGCCCTGCGCCCGCGCGGCGGCTTCCACTTTCGCACCGTGTTCCGGCAGCCGCGCTCCGGATAAACGCGAGGCCGGCGCGGCGCCGGCCAGCAGGAACGTGACCCGGGCGCCGACCGCGCGCGCCAGTTCGAGCGCATGGCCGATCGCGTCGATGCCGCCGGGCGCGCCGTCGACCGTCACGAGCAGATGGCGGTACATCGTGCCGCTCCGTTTATCCGGCGAGCGACGCGTTGCGCCGCGTGCCGGTCGATACGATGTTCATGGCCCTCTCCTCGTTGCGTTCGTCGTGAATCGGAACCCATGCTATCGACGCGGTGCCGGTACGGCCCCACTCGTCGCGGGGGGGATTGACGCGCGAACGCGGTTCGGCCGATCCTTCCCCCCACACCCACCCCGGATGCTGGCCCGCACGGCACCGCCGGATTCCCACTGCTGCCCGATGGCCCACCCACCCGCTCGCGCCGACGCGCCTCCCACCGAACTGGTCCTGAAGACGACCGCGCCGCGCGTGCCGGCGCAGTTGCTGGCCCGCGCGCGGCTGAGCCTCGCGTCGCCCGCTTTCGACGGCCGGCCGGTCACGCTCGTGCAGGCGCCGGCCGGTTACGGCAAGACGTCGCTGCTCGCGCAATGGCGTCGCGAGACCCTCGCGCTCGGCCGCGCGGTCGTATGGCTGTCGGCCGACGAGCGCGACGATGCGCCCCGGTTGCTGCAGGGGCTCGTGCAGGCGGTGCGGACCGGTTGCGCCCGGCCCGGCTTCGGGCGCCTGATCCCGCCCGGCGCGGCCGACGCGGCGCGTGCGCTCGAGGGCGTGACCGCCTGGCTGGCCGAGGTCGCGCAGCTGTCGATCGACGCGCTCCTGATCGTCGACGATGCGGAGCGGTTGCCGCCGGCCGGCCTCGAGGCGCTGACCTACGTGCTGCACAATGCGCCGCAAAACCTGCATGTCGTCGTCGCCGCGCGGCGCGGCCTCGACCACACGGCCGGCGACCTGCTCGCCGGCGGGCAATGCACGCTCGCGGGCCCCGACTGGCTGCGCTTCACGCTCGACGAGACGATCGCGCTGGTCGGCGCGCGTTTTGCGCAGCGGGTCGACGCCGACGCGTGCGCGCGGCTGTTCGAACGCGTCGACGGCTGGCCGCTCGGCCTGCAGCTCGCGATGGCCGCGATGGCGCGCTCGGCCGATCCGCGCCAGGCGGTCGACGCGCTCGCCGCCCGCGTGGACGGCACACGCGACCGCCTCGTCGAGCTGCTGCTCGCGAACCTGTCGGCCGACGACACGGCGTTCCTGATCCGCACGAGCGTCGCCGATCGCCTGCATCCGTCGCTGTGCGCCGCGCTGCTCGACGACGCGGACGCGCCCGGCCGTCTCGCGCGGCTCGCCCGCGACACGCCGCTGTTCATCGCGTCGGACGATTCGGACTGGTGCCGCCTGCATCCGCTCGTGCGCGACACGCTGCGCGACCGCCTCGCCGCGGACGCCGGGCGCAACGGATTGCATGCGCGTGCGGCCGCCTGGCTCGACGCGCACGGGATGACCGAGGAAGCCGCGCGCCACGCGTATGCGGCCGGCCAGTTCGAGGTGGCGTACGGGCTCGCGCAGCGCTGCCTCGAGGATGCGATCAAGCAGGGCCGCATCAACGACGTGCTCGACTGGCTGGCGCTGCTGCCCGACGCGGAGCTCGACAAGCGCCCGACGCTGCGCATCGCGGTCGCGTGGGCACTGGCGCTCGGCGAGCGCCACGTCGAGGCGCAGCGCCAGATCGCGGGCATCCTCGCGGACACCGGCACACCCGCGGCGATGCGCTACGAATGCGCGCTGATCCTCAGCGCGGCCGCGTATTACGCCGACGAAATCGACCGTTTCGTCGAGCTGTTCGAACCGTGGGCCGACTTCACGCCGCCGGCGGCGACCTGGCTCGCGCAAATGCACGCGAACCGGCTGTCGGCGCGCGCGATCATCGTCGGCGAACCGGCGCAGGCGCGCCGCTTCCAGCACGCCGCGCCACGCGGCGAGACGGCGGCCGGGTTCGGCTACGTCGCACGCTGGGGCGAGCTGATCACGGGCCTGAGCTACCTGCGCGAAGGCCAGGTCCGGCTGGCCGACGACACGCTGTCGCCGGCGCTGGCACGCGCGGAAGCCGATCTCGGGCGCCGCCATCCGCTCACCTGCATGCTCGCGGCGATGTGCGCGGCGCTCGCGTACGAGGCCGACCGTGTCGACCAGGCCGCCGCGTTGCTCGCGAACCGGCTCGACGTGCTCGAACATGCGGGTACGCCCGACACCGTGCTGCTCGGCTATCGCACCGCCGCGCGCATCGCGCTGCTGCGCGGCGTCGAGCACCGCGCGATCGACCTGCTCGAAGCGCTCGACGCGATGGGCGTCGCGCGCCGCCTGCCGCGCCTGTCGGTCGCGAGCCTCGCCGAACAGGTGCGTATTCACGCGGCGCGTTATCGCGAGGCGACCTGCCATGCGCTCGTCGAGCGGATCGATGCGATCGCGGCCGCCGAGTTTCCGTCGCACGGCCCGTTGTGGCGGCGCCCGGTCGTGCTGCTGCAGGCGAGCGCGCATGCGGGTGCGGCGCTGGCCGCGCGCCGCTGGGACGACGCGCGCGCGGCGCTCGACGAAGCGGCGGTGCTGGCCCGTGAAATGAGCATGGGGCAGGCGCGCATCGAGATCATGGCGCTCGGCGCGTTCGCGCGCGAACAGTCAGGCGGCGACGGCCGCGCGCTGCTCGACGAGGCGATGAACCTCGCGGAGCTGTTCGGGCTCACGCGCACGCTCGCCGACGCGCATCCGGCCATCGCCGACTGGGCGCGCCGCGCCGGCGACGAAGCGGCCGCCGGCGCCGGCCCCGCGCGGCACGCGCTGCCGCC